>NZ_JBAGKI010000039.1:0-52338 GCF_036689795.1 Micromonospora palythoicola
GCGGAAGGGGGCCGGTGCCGGCCCCGTTCCGCCCCTGGGTCAGCTTTGCTCGCCGGTCTTCGGCAGCACGATCGTCGAGTCGCTGTCGGCGGAGTCGCGCGGTGCCGGCACCTGCGGCGGGTTCGGGGCGACCACCTGGGTGGCGTCCGGGTCGCTCTCCGGCGGCGTCGTGGACTCCGGCCCGGGTGTCGGCGCGGGGCTCTGGCGCGGCAGCGGCGTGGTCGCGTCGGGATCGGCGGCGGGGCCGGTGACGACCTGGGTCGCGTCGGGATCGAGGGGACGTCCGGTGACGGCCTGGGTCGCCTCCGGGTCGTCACCGGACGACGAGCCGGTGGTGGACGGCGCGGTGGTGGTGGACGGCGCGGCGGGGTCAGCCGCCTCACCGGTCACCGGGTGGGAAGTGTGGGGGGCGGTGTCCGCGGCGTCGGTGGTCGGTGCGGAGTCGCCGAGATGCTCGTCGGTGTCGCGGCGACCGGCGGAGTACGCCCGGGCGTGCTCGGCGATTGTCCGTGACTCCCGCTCGGCCCGGTCGAGCCAGGACTCCCACCGGCTCTGCATCGGACGGATCAGACCTCCGCCGACTCCGACCACGAGGATGCCGCCGATGGTGGCCAGCACCGCGATCAGCACCGGCGTGGTCACCGCGGTGGCGACACCGATCTGGTTGAGCGCGGCGATGATGCCGAGACCGAGAATGAACGCCGAGGCTACGGTGGCCAGCAGCCGACCGTAGGACAGCCCGCCGAGCGCGCCGGAGATGATGTCCTTCACCGCACTCGCGATGGCGGCGGCCACGACCACGATGACGATCGCCACGAAGGCCCGGGGCAGCCAGGCGATGACCCCACCGATCAGGTCGGAGATCGGGTTCGGCCCCCAGATCCCGAAGGCCAGGTAGAGGGTGAGCAGCAGGATCCCGTAGTAGGCCAGCCGGGCGACGATGTCGCTGGCGTCGTAGCGGGATCGGGCCAGGGCCCGGCGGATACCGCCGCGTTCGACCGCACGGTCGAAGCCGACCCGTTCGAGCAGCCGGTTGACGATCTTCAGTGCGGCCTTGGCGAGCAGCCAGCCGACAACCAGGATCGCCACGAAGGCGAGCGCCTTGGGCAGGAAGAGAAGTATCGCACGGAGGGTGTCCCCCACCGCGTCACCGAAGTCGTCTCGCATCGGATGGTCCTCCACAGGGGCGGGTGTTTCGTCCGGCCCGACCTACCCGGCCGCCCCGGCACAGAAACACCCGCCACGGGGGACGCCGGGAAGCTGAACCGCCGCCCGCCCGATCTGCGGCAGCGCGGGTGGCCTGTGGTCGGCGTGTCGAGCGTCAGGGCTGCCACGGATCGGAATCGTCTTCTGCCGGGCATCGCACGACAAGTGCGGCCCAGGACCGAGGGCCTGGGCCGCACTTGTGGGACGGGTCGATCAGACGAAGTTCACGTCACTGCACCACATGTACGCCTGGTCGAGGTGCGAAGCCTGCCAGATGACGAAGACGATGTGGCGTCCGGTGTACCCGGAGGTCGAGACGTTGAACGAGATGTTCTGCGCGGGCGCGTACCTGCCGGTCTGCGTGATGAAGTCGAGGTTGCCCCAGCCGAGTCGTTGGGTGGTGGGGTCGAACCCCTGCTTGCTGACGTAGACGCGGAAGAAGTCGGCGCCGTGGCTGGCCTGGTCGTACAGCTGGACCGTGAAGTTGCGGCTCACGTTCGTCGTCCGCCAGGCACCCGGCTGGTTCAGGCTGTTGTTCCTGGACAACCCGTTGCTGCACAGCTGCCCGTCCGGGGTACGGCCCTGGAAGTTGCCGCCCAGACCGTCCCGCAGCGCGCTCATCCAGTTCCACATGGTGTCGGGGTTGGCCTGGAACGCCTGCCAACACATGGGGTCCTGCTGCTGCATGGCCGGGTTCGTGTGCTGACTGCCCCAGCTCTGCCAACACTGGTAGGCGCGGGAGGCCGGGTTGATGATGGTGCCGTGAGCCTGGGCCGGGGTGGCCCAGGGCAGCACGCCAACGATCATCGCGAGTAGCACGGCAAACACCCGAAGGGGCTGGCGGACGGCTGACCGGGACCGTCCGCCGCGATGATCAGACCTGCGTGAACGCATGCGCGTCCTCCGTTCCTCGGTGGTGTCGGTGGATGGGAGCGCTTCCAACGCCAGATAAGCATCGAGTTTCACAAATGTCAATAATGATCTTAATTGGTGCCACTGTGTCCCGAGCCGGCCCGAGTCACCGTGAAGGGCACCAATGCCCCATCTGTACTGCGACGATGACCCACACCGCCACCCACCCGATCACCCGAACGACGTCCCGGATCGAAACTTTCGGTTGTTGACGGCCCGCGATTCATAGTACCGAGAGGGCCGTCGGGCCGGCTCGTTCCAGAGGCGGATGTCGGTGTGGCCGGCCGAGGTCGTCAAGTCGCGTCCGCAGCGAGCAGCGGCAGCCGCTCGGCGGCGGCGCTGCCCGGTTCCACGGCGCTGCCCGGTTCCACGGCACTGCCCGGTTCCACGGCACTGCCCGGTTCCACGGCACTGCCCGGTTCCACGGCACTGCCCGGTTCCACGGCGTAGGCGATCCGGATGTGGCCGCTGCGTCCCGGGGCGGGTAGGCGTCCCAGTTCCAGACGCATCCCGACCACGGCCCGTCGGAGTCAGCCTGGACAGGCGTAGCTGACCTCGGTCGCCGCCTGCGCCGGTGCCGGCGACACGATGTTCACCGTCGCGGTCTCCGTGGTGCTGCCGACCCCGGTGAACGACCAGCGCAACGTCAGCGTGACGCTACGCTGTCCCCGACCGACGCGCTCGGTGAGCAGAGCACCTGGCGCACTGCCGGTCCGCAGCCACTGATACTCGATCACACCCGCGCGGCCGTTGGTCCGCACGGTGGCGACCACGTCGACGGTGACGTCGCAGCGCGCGTCGGCCGGTCGGGGCACGCTCGCGGTGACATCGGCGATCTCCAGCGGGCTGAGTCGCTGCCAGATCCACAACCCCACCGCAGTCAGCAGCGCAAGGCTCAGCAGCGCGGAGAGCACGGTGGTCAAGCGACGCCAGGGCGACGGCCGGCGCGGCGGCGCGGGTGTCGGCCAGGCCGGTGCCGCTGGCGGGGCGACCGGCACGCCGGGACCGAACCGCAGTTCGCCGCCGGGCCCGGCGGTGGGCGCGGGCAGGGCCGTGCCGCCGGTACGCGTACCGACCGTGACATTCGCGGCCATCGTGTCTCCCCCGGTCCCAGCCAGCGACAGCGTCGGCTCCGCACCGTCGAGTGAGAGGGTCGGCTCCGCACCGTCGAGTGCGAGCGTCGGCTCCGCACCGTCGAGTGCGAGCGTCGGCTCCGCACCGTCGGGTGACGGCCTAGGTGCGGTCACGGACGGTGGGTGTGCGGGCAGGGTGACGGTCGGCTCGGCCGGTACCCGTTGGGTGGGCAGGGCCTCCGTGGCGTCGTCGTCCGGCTGATTCACGCTGTCGTCTCCTGCGTTCGTCGCGGGCCTGGGTGCGGGGGCGGCTGGTCAGCCGGGAGTGCAGAAGGAGTAGAGCGTCACGTGCACCGTCGCACCGGTGGTGGTGTTACCGGCGGCGTCGGTGGCCAGGACCGCGACCGGGATCCGCGTGGTCGCTCCAGGCCTGGGCAGGTCGCCGAACACGCCCCGGAACTGGCCGCCACGCAGCTGAGCCATGTTCTGCTCGTAGGATCGCTTCTCGAGCGTGTAGCGCAGACGGACCCGCAGCTCACCCGAGTCGGTACGGTCGTCGGCGACGAGCGCGGTGACCGTGCTCGCGGTCGGCCCGAACGGGCAGCCCGCCGGATCCAGCTCGGTCGGACTCGCGGTGACTCGGTCGACGGTGGGCGCGGTGGTGTCCGACGGCGGTACGGGACTGGTGGACGACGTGGGCACCGGCGTCGCGGGCGGTGAGCCGTCCGGGGGACGCACCGACCGGCTCGGCTCGACCGTGGTGCCGCCCGTCGGGACGGTCCCCGTATTGGTCGGGGTGGGTAAATCGGGGGTGCCGACCGTCGACACGTCGGACGTTGGCGTCGGCTGCTGTGCGGCCGGAACTCCGACGGTCGGGACGGTCCCGGCGGTCAGATCCGTGCGTGCCTCGGTGGCCGCCGCCGCACCGACCGACGGTGGCTCGTCCTTCCCGGCGTAGCTGAGTCCGGCAACGCCGACCAGCATCGCCGCCACCAGGCCGGATCCGACCAGCGCCGCCCGGGACCGTCCGGTCCGCCGAGGTACGGAGCCGTCGGCGGCCTCGCCCACCGATGTCGAAGCATAGGCACCGACCGCCGTGCTGGCCACGCTGATGCCGCCCCCGCTGCCGTCCGGGAACGGAAACAGAGCCACCAGCAGCGCTGCCCGGCGAGCCAGCTCGCGCCACCCTCGTTCCTCCCAGTCGTCCCCGTAGGCACCGGCGGCTACCTCCTCCAGGCTGGCGAGGAAGACATGCGCGGGCTGTGGACGGTCGTCGGGCCGCTTGGCCATCCCGTCGCGCAGCAGGCCGTGCACCGGGCGCGGCGCCCGATCGGTGGGGATCGGCGCCCGGATGTGCTGCCGGCGCAACGTGGCCAGATCCCGCCCGTCGAACGGCGGGTGGCCGGTGAGGCATTCGAAGAAGGTGGCGGTGGCGGCGTAGATGTCGCAGGCCGGGCTGGCCGGCGCACCGGACCACTGCTCGGGAGCCATGTAGCGGGGGGTGCCGGTGACAGTGCCACCGGAGGCGGCACCGACCGGCATGGCGATGCCGAAGTCGGCGAGCTTGCTCGCACCCTCGGCAGTCACCAGCACGTTCTCGGGTTTGTAGTCACGATGTACGACGCCGCGCGCGTGCGCCGCACCGAGCCCGGCCAGGGAACCCTTGAGCACGCAGAGCGCCGACTCCGGTGTGGTGGGACCCTGCGCACGCAGCATCTGGCGCAGCGACACGCCGTTGACCAACTCCATCACGATCGCCGCCCCGCCGGACGCCTCGACGTACTCGTAGAGGCGACAGATGTGCGGGTCGTCAATGTCGGCAAGCAGCCGCGCCTCGTCCCGGAAGTCGGCCCGCAACAGCTCGTCGTCGGGCCCGGTGGTCAGATACTTGATCGCCACCGCGGTGCCGGTGGCGTCGTGTACGGCGAGATCGACGCTGCCGGAGGCACCGGCACCGAGCCGACGGACCTGGGTGTAACCGGAGACCTGCCAACCGTTCATGTCGCCACTATCCGCGCCACGCGCAAGTGAACGGTGCCGCTGAACACGCGATCATTATCGCCACCGCCGCCGGTGACGCCATCGGCACGGCGGGTGCACCGACCTCACCGGGTGGCCAACTGGTGAGTCGTCCGGTGGGCACGGTCGGCGGCCTTCCGCTGCGCCTGGTGCGGCCGACCGGCGCTGAGCTGCACCGCACCGACGTTTGACCGGACTCGGCGACGGAAAGTGTGGCGGGATGAGATGGGCCCGTCACGCCGTACCCGCCGCCGTCACCGCGCTCGCCGCGCTCGCCGCCCGTGACCTGCTGCAACGGGAGCACGCGTTGCGACGCAACTTCCCGCTGCTGGGTCGTGCCCGCTACCTGCTCGAATCGATCGGGCCGGAGCTGCGCCAGTACATCGTGGCGGGCAACAACGAGGAGCGTCCGTTCACCCGGGACCAGCGCCGCTGGGTGTACGCCTCGGCGAAGCGGCAGAACAACTACTTCGGGTTCGGCACCGACAACGACATCGAGTACACCCCGGGATATCCGGTCATCAAGCACCGCACCTTCGGCCGGGCGGTTCCGGCGTCGACGCCGACGATCGGGCACGAGGTACGGCTGCCGGCGGCGAAGGTGCTGGGCGGGGCCCGTCGGCGTACCCACGCGTTCCGCCCCGAGTCGGTGGTGACCATCTCGGGGATGAGCTTCGGTTCGCTGTCCGGTCCCGCCGTCGAGGCGTTGAACCGGGGCGCGGCGATCGCCGGCTGCCTGCACAACACCGGCGAGGGCGGGCTGTCGGCGTACCACCGCCACGGCGGGGAGCTGATCCTACAGCTGGGTACCGCGTACTTCGGCTGCCGTGACGATCAGGGCCGCTTCGACCTGGCCCGGCTCAAGGATGCCGTGGCCGGCGCGCCGGTGCGGGCACTGGAGATCAAACTGAGTCAGGGCGCCAAGCCCAGCCTGGGTGGTCTGTTGCCGGCGGCGAAGGTGTCGGCGGAGATCGCCGCCACCCGGGGGATCCCGATGGGGCGGGACTGCGTCAGTCCGTCGCGGCACGCGGAGTTCTCCGACTGCGACAGCCTGCTCGACTGGGTCGAGCTCCTGGCCGCCGAGACGGGTCTGCCGGTCGGTATCAAGTCCGCCGTGGGTGACCTCGACTTCTGGACCGAGCTGACCGACCTGATGCGCGACACCGGCCGGGGCGTCGACTTCGTCACCATCGACGGCGGCGAGGGCGGCACCGGTGCCGCGCCGCTGATCTTCACCGACTCGGTGTCGCTGCCGTTCCAGCAGGGCTTCGCCCGCGTCTACCCCGTCTTCGCCGAACGTGATCTGCACGAGCAGGTCGTCTTCATCGGATCCGGCAAGCTCGGCCTGCCCGACAACGCGGTGGTCGCGTTCGCGCTCGGTTGCGACATGCTGGCCGTGGGGCGGGAGGCGATGCTGGCGATCGGCTGTATCCAGGCGCAGAAGTGCCACACCGACACCTGCCCCACCGGGGTGGCCACCCAGAACGCCTGGCTGACCCGAGGACTGGACCCGGCATCGAAGTCGGTCCGCGCGGCGCACTACATCAAGACGCTGCGCCGGGACCTGATGAAGGTCGCTGAGGCGTGCGGGGTGGAGCATCCCGGGCTGATCGACGCCGACGCCGTGGAGATTCTCGGCGGGCGGACCAGCGCCACCCCGCTGCGCGAGGTGTACGGGTACCGGCCCGGCTGGGGCCTGCCGTCGGCGGCCGACCGCAAGGCGGTGGTGGAGCTGATGTCCATCGAGGCGCCCCAGGGCGGCAGCGCTCCCCCGTCACCGACCGCCCAGGGCTGACACCCAGCAGCCGCACCGGCCGTCGACACGAGCACGAGGCGCGGGCTGGCCGAGGCGGCCAGCGCCGTCGTTCCGCCTCGTGGCGGGTCAGCGGCGAGCCCCGACTCCCTCCCCGGCGTCGACAACCACCGCGACCGGTCGGGCCGGTGCCGAGATTCCGGCGGGTCGTACCGGTCGCGTCGCAGGGCTGGTCAGTTCCGATCGCACCGGCCGCCAGAGCAGGTTGACCATGGCCCCGCCGGGACACCACAGGCGTTGCCGGCTGCGGTAGCCCAGCCGGCGATAGAGCCGGAGGTCGTCGTCGCCGTGCGCCTCCGCGTACGTCGGCAGGCCGACGTTGTCCATGTGGCGGTGGCTGCCGGCGAGGACGGCGGCGGCCTGACCGGCCCGGTCGGGATCCGGCGGCGAGGCCAGGAACGCGAGGTGGTTGTGCGCCTCGGCGGGACGCCGGGCGGCAAGGAGGTGATCGACCCGCCGGAAGCGCACGGCGTGTTCTCCGCCGGCGTCGTCGAGTCGCTCGTCGTAGCGGGGTGGCGGCGGGATCGGGCGGTAGCGATGGAACCAGACGGTGGCGGCGGTCCCGTCCCTGAGCAGGAACGCGTCACCGAACAGCAGGGCGTGCTCGGTCCAGATGCGGGCGACGGCGGCGATCACGGCGGGGCGCCGCCGCTCGTCGGGCACGAGCCACGCGCCGAGGTGGGTCGGCACGAGGGTGGCGGTGAGCAGGTCGACGATCCAGTCGAGATCGCACCATCGGGCACGGTGGACCGGCAGGTTGACGTGCATGACTACTCCTGGTGGGGCATGAGGTCGGCAGGACGGTGACGGGCCGCCGCGCCACGCAGACAGGCGCGGGCCCGGGGACGGTCGGCGGTGTGCGGCCGTCGTCGGATGTCACGGCGCGCGACCACGACCGGCGGAGCCGTGTGGACGGGCCTGCGCTCCGGTCAGGCGGGCCGGCTGCGCGGGCGTGGCGAGCGGGAGGGTTGCCGCCGGTCCCGCGTCGATCGGGTCACCCGACCGCTGACCAGCGGCGGCGACCAGCCGGACTCAGCCAGGTCGGCCGTACCGCTGTGCGAGTTCGGCGCCTGCTCGGCGCCGCTGGTGCCGGGAGCCGGCGACGAGGGCGGCGTGTCCGGCGTGCGGTCGGCCCGCCCGTCGCGGTCGCGCTGTCCACCGTCGACAACTCCCTGGTCGGGGATTGACAGCGACGCGGCCGGGTAGCCGGAAAGGTGACGGGTGAGCTGGTCGGCGGCACCGCGTTGTCGGGCGCTGTCCGGGCCGAGGCCGACCCGGTCGGGGCTGCCCGGTCGCGCGGGCTCGACCCCCGGTGCCGGTGGCGCGGGGTCACCTGCCGGTGCCGGCGGCGTGGCGGGGGCCGGGTCGGGTTGCGGAGCCGGGTCCACCGGTGTCGGGGCGGGCTGTGGCAACTCCACGACCGGCTCCAGCACGTCGAGCACCGGCTCCAGCAGATCGAGCACCGGCTCCAGCAGATCGAGCACCGGCTCGACCAGGTCGAGGACCGGCGTCAGCTCCCGAAGGACCGGGTCCATCCCCGCCGTGACGGAGTCGAGCAGCGACGACGCGGGACCCAGCAGCTCGCCGAGCGCGGCGGTGAGCGCCCCGGCTTCGGCCCCGCGCAGCGCGGGCGGTCGCGCCCACGGCTCCGCCGACCGGTTGTCGGGTCCGCTCGCGGTGGGCGGCGTGGCTGCGGGCTGTGCCGCCGGTGCCGCGTGCGCCGTCCCGGTCGCTACCCGAGGCGAGGTCGGCTTCGGTATCGACGCGCTCCGGCCGGTCGACGGCGGCGCCTGCCCAGCCGGCGTCGTCGCCTCGGCCGGCGGTGCGGCCTCCCGCGGTGGTTGCCCACCCACAGGTGCCGGCCGTCCCGCCGGCGCGGCGTCGACGGGTGGTGCCGGCTCGTCGGATGGCGGCGGTCGGAGCGGATCGGCCCTGGGCGGACGGGCCGGCGGTGCAGGTGGGGCCGGCGGCGGGCGGTCCCGGGGCGGGCGGACCAGAACGGGCGGATCCGACCGGAGGACCGGAGCGAGCAGGCCGCGAACCAGGTCGGCGGCGCGGGGGGCGACCTCGTCGCGAACGGCGGCCGGCGGTTCCCCACCGGCCTGGGCGACATCGGTCGCGGCGATGTCGTAGGCACACCACGCCGCCGCGGCGACCACGGTCAGGAACCCGAGTCGCAGGACCGCCCGGACGAGGCCGGGCCGTCGTCTCCGCACCGGCGCCTCCCGTACCCCGACCGCCACCCATTGCGAACGCACCCTAACTCACCGCGACAGCGCGGTCACGAGCCACGGGCGTGTCGACCCGACCGGAGGCCAACTGGTCCAACCAGTTGACGGGTTGATGTGTGCTGAGCCACACTCGCCGGCATGACATTCGTCCCCGTCACCCGGGCCTCCGTCTCCGACCTGGTCTTCGGGCAGTTGCGCGACGCCATCGTCAGTGGCACGTACCGCACCGACGACGCCCTGCCCGGCGAACGGGAGCTGGCCGCGGCCTTCGAGGTGAACCGGCACGCGGTACGGGAAGCGCTGCGGCGGTTGCAGCAGCTCGGCCTGGTCCGGATCAGTCAGGGCGGAGCGACCCGGGTCCTGGACTGGCGGGTGCACGCCGGCTTGGATCTGGCGCTGTCACTCGTCCGCTCCGGCGACGTCCTGCCGGTCGCCACCCTGGTACGCGACATGATGGACATGCGGTCCTGTATCGGCGTGGACGCCGCCCGCCTCTGCGCCCGGCGCGCCGACGACGTGGCGCGCCGACGGATCGTACGGGCGGTCGAGGAGTTCGCCGACCTCGCGCCCGACCTGACCGCGATGGGTGAGGCCAACATCGCCGTGTGGCGGCTCATCCTGGACGGCTGCGGCAACACCGCGTACCTGCTGGCCTTCAACAGTCTGGTGGCCGGTGCCCTGGCGGTGGCCGAGGTGCCGCCGCAGCGGCGCGCCACCGAACTGCTCGACGTCGCCGGGCACCGCCGGTTGGCCTCGGCCATCGCCGACGGCCGCGACGTCGAGGCCGCCGAACAGGCCCGGTCCCTGCTCACCGCCGCGTTGACCGCTCCGACCAGAAAGGACAGCCGGGCATGATCCCCGCCGTGCTCTACGCCATCCCCGCGTTCCTCCTGCTCATCACCGTCGAGGCGCTGTCGTACCGGTTCGCGCCCGACGACGCCGAGCGCGGCTACGAGGCCCGGGACACCGCCACCAGCCTCACCATGGGCGCCGGCAGCCAGGTCATCGGGGTGCCGTGGAAGCTGCTCACGATCGGCCTGTACGCCGCCGCGTACACGATCTCACCGGTGCGCCTCTCCCCCGGTGACTGGTGGGTCTGGGTGCTGTTGTTCTTCGCCGACGACTTCGCCTACTACTGGTTCCACCGGGCGCACCACGAGGTCCGCCTGCTGTGGGCGGGACACGTGGTGCACCACTCCAGCGTGTTCTTCAACTTCTCCACGGCGCTGCGGCAGAGCTGGACGCCGATGACCTCGCTGCCGTTCTGGCTCGGCCTGGCCCTGCTCGGCATCCCACCGTGGATGATCTTCCTACAGCAGTCGATCAGCCTGCTCTACCAGTTCTTCCTGCACACCGAGCGGATCAATCTGCTACCCCGGCCGATCGAGTTGCTGTTCAACACCCCCTCCCACCACCGGGTGCACCACGGCTCGAACGCCGAGTACCTGGATCGCAACTACGGCGGCATTCTGATCGTCTGGGACCGGCTCTTCGGCACCTTCCAGGCCGAGGGGGACGCGGTCCGGTACGGCCTCACCAAGAACATCGGCACCTACAACCCGCTGCGGGTGGCGACCCACGAGTACGCGGCGATCTGGCGGGATCTGCGCAGCGCCAGCTCGTGGCGGGAGCGGGTCGGCTACCTGCTGCGCCGTCCGGGCTGGCAGCCGGCCCGGTGACCGCCGCGACGAGCGGCACCGGCCCGGAGCGGCGACCCGTGGGCGTACGGCCGCGGTGGCCGCAGCGGGAGACGGCGTTGCTCTGGACGTTCGCTGTCGTGGTCGGCGTCGAACTGGTCGCCGTCGCCACCGACGTACCCGAGGTGCAGTGGTTGGCCAAGCCGCTGCTGGCGCCGCTGCTGCTGGCCTGGCTGTGGCGGATCCGCGCGGCCGACGTCCCGATCGCGGTCGGACTGGCCCTCGCCACCGCCGGGGACGTCGCGCTGCTGGTGCCGTCGGACATCGCGTTCCTGGTCGGCATGGGCTGCTTCCTCGGTACGCAACTGGCCTTCGTCAGCGCCTTCCTGGGTCACCGCCGGCCCCGACCGGCGGCGGTGACCGGCTACCTGGCGCTGTGGGCGGTGGCGAACGCGGTGCTGTGGCCACGGCTGGGCGAGCTGCGGCTACCGGTGCTCGGCTACAGCCTGGCGCTGTGCCTGATGGCGGCGACCGCCGCCGCCCTCGGCCGGCGGGTCGCGTTCGGCGGGGGCCTGTTTCTCGTCTCGGACCTGCTGATCGGCCTCGGCGCGGCCGGTACCACGGTGCCCGGACACGGCGTGCTGGTGATGGCGACCTACAGTGCCGCGCTGTTCCTGATCAGCACCGGCTGGGCGGCGGTGCGGCACCGGTCTCAGTGACCGTGGTACAGGGCGGCGACCTCGTCGGCAAAGTGCTCCCGCACGGTCTCCCGCTTGATCTTGAGGGTGGGGGTGAGTTCCCCGTCCGCCTCGGTGAGATCCCGGTGCAGGATCCGGAAGGTCTTGACCTGCTCGGCCCGGGACACGCTGCGGTTGGCCCGGTCGATCGCGACCTGGATCTCGTCACGTAGCTGCGGGTCGTCCCGCAACGCGGACACCGACGCACCGGGGTGCCCGTGCCGCTCCCGCCAGCGCGTCCAGGCCTGCGGGTCCACCGTCACCAGGGCGGCGGGGTACGGCCGACCGTCGGCCACCAGCATCACCTGGCTGACCAGTGGATGCGCCCGGATGCGCTCCTCGATCGGTGCGGGTGCCAGGTTCTTGCCGGCGGCGGTGACCATGATGTCCTTCGTCCGCCCGGTGATCCGCAGGAAACCGTCGTCGTCGATCGTGCCCAGGTCACCGGTGCGCAGCCAGCCGTCGTCGGTCAACGCCGCCCGGGTGGCCTCCGGATTGTTCCAGTACCCGCCGAACACCACCTCACCCCAGGCGTGGATCTCGCCGTCGTCGGCGATGCGGATCGCCACGCCGGGCAGCGGCCGCCCGACCGTGCCGATCCGCATCGCCGTCGGCAGGTTGGCGGTCACCGCCGGGGAGGTCTCGGTCAACCCGTACCCCTCCAGCACCGTGATGCCCGCGCCCCGGAAGAAATGCCCCAGCCGCTCCCCCAGCGGCGCGCCGCCCACGATGGCCAGCCGGCACCGTCCGCCGAGGGTGGCCCGCAGCCGGCGGTACGCGGCGACGTCGAACACCAGATGTGCCAGGCGGAGCAGCCGCCCGGGCCCGCCCGGGGCGTCCAGCGCGCGGCTGTACCGCACGGCCGCCCGCTCGGCGAGGTCGAAGAGCCATCCCCGGTGCGTGTCCTCGGCGGTACGCCGGGCCTGGTCGTGCATCTTCTCGAACATCCGGGGCACGGCCAGGATGAACGTGGGCCGGAACCGGCGTAGCTGGTCGAGGACCCCGGAAAGGTCGGCACTGTGCACCATGGTCGCGCGGTTGTGCACCATGCCGATCTGGATCAGCCGGGCGAAGGCGTGCGCCAGCGGCAGGAACAGCACCGTCGACGCACCCGGATGCAGCAGCTCGGGCAGCACCGCGGTGGCGTTGCCGACATCGGCGGACAGGTTGCGGTGGGCCAGCACGCAGCCCTTCGGTGGGCCGGTGGTCCCGCTGGTGTACACGATGGTGGCGACATCGTCGCCGGTGACGGCGGCGCGGCGGGCATCCACCTCGGCGGCGTCGACGGCGCGGCCCCGCACCACCAACTCGATCAGCTCACCGGCGTCGACGCGCCAGATCTGCCGCAGCCCGGGCAGTTCCGAGCGTAGATCGGCCACGGTGAAGGCGTGCTCGGCGGTCTCCAGCACGCAGCCGACCGCACCGGAGTCGCCGAGTATCCAGCGGATCTGTTCGGGGCTGGAGGTGTCGTAGATCGGCACGGTCACCGCGCCGATCGACCAGAGGGCGTAGTCGACCAGCGTCCACTCGTACCGGGTGCGGCTGAGCAACCCGATCCGGTCGCCGTGCGCGATGCCGGCGGCGACGAGTCCGCGGGCCACCGCCGCCACGTCGTCGCGGAACTGCCGGCAGGTCACCGGCAGCGCGCCTCCGCGCCCCGAGCGGCGCACCGGCCACGACCTCGGGTCCGGGTCGGGCCGGACGAACTGCACCGCGTCCGGGTCCTCGGCCGCGTTGCGCCACACCTGCTCCGCCAGGCCGGCGTCGTCGCCACCGACGACCGGCTCGACCGCTGTCTCCCGCACGCCCGTCCACCTGCCGTCACGTCACCCAGCCAAGGCCCCCCGAACAGATGCTGAACTCCCCCCACGCGCCGCACCCCCAGAACCCCCGAATCCACCCCGCGCCATCCCACCCCGTGCTACCACCCCACCCCACTTCGTCGATCTTGCAGTTTCGGTCGGCGAAACAACCCTTTCGTGGCTTTCGCGGGGACAAGAAGTGCAAGATCGACGAGTGCGGACGAGGCGGTCACCAGTCGTGGACGGTGCCGTCCTGGAGGCGGTTGAACGGCAGGTACGCCGGTTGGTACGGGAATCGGGCGGCCGCCTTTTCGTCCAGCTCGACGCCGAGGCCGGGCTGCTCGCCCGGGTGCAGGTAGCCGTCGGTGAAGGTGAACGACTGGCGGAACACCTCGTTGGTGAGCGCGCCGTGCCGCATGTACTCCTGGATGCCGAAGTTGTGGATGGCCAGGTCGAGGTGGAGTGCGGCGGCCATGCCGACCGGCGAGATGTCGGTCGGCCCGTGGATGCCGGACTTGATCTGGTACTGGGCGGCGAAGTCGAGCAGCTTGCGCATCGCGGTGATCCCCCCGGTGTGGGTGACCGCGGAGCGTACGTAGTCGATCAACTGTTCCCGGATCAGGGTCTGGTAGTCCCAGACGGTGTTGAACACCTCACCGATCGCCAGCGGCGTGGTGGTGTGCTGCCGGACCAGCCGCAGCGCCTCCTGGTTCTCCGCCGGGGTGCAGTCCTCCAGCCAGAACAGGTCGTACGGTTCGAGGGCCTTGCCCAGCTTCGCGGCCTGGATCGGGGTCATCCGGTGATGTCCGTCGTGCAGCAACGGCAGTTCGGGCCCGAACTCGCTGCGTACCGCCTCGAAGACGCCGGGAAGGTGGCGCAGGTAGGCCCGGGTGTCCCAGTCCTCCTCGGCCGGCAACGGGGTGCGCTGCGCCGGCTCGTAGTCGTAGCGTTTGCCGTCGGCGCTGGGCTGGGTGGCCACCCCGTACACGGCGTTGATGCCGGGCACGGAGGTCTGCACCCGGATCGACCGGAAGCCGAGATCGAGGTGGGCCCGGATGGAGTCGAACAGCTCCGGCAGGTCCCGCCCGGAGGCGTGCCCGTACGCCATGATGCCGGTACGGGACGCGCCGCCGAGCAGCTGGTAGAGCGGCATCCCGGCGGCCTTGGCCTTGATGTCCCAGAGCGCGACGTCGACCGCCGCGATGGCCGCCATGGTGACCGGACCGCGCCGCCAGTACGCCGAGCGGTACAGGAACTGCCAGGCGTCCTCGATGCGATGGGCGTCGCGCCCGAGCAGCAACGGCACCACGTGGTCGCGCAGGTACGAGGCGACGGAGAGTTCGCGCCCGTTCAGCGTCCCGTCGCCGAGGCCGGTGAGGCCGTCCTCGGTGGTGATCCTCAGGGTGACGAAGTTGCGGTCCGGGCTGGTGACGATGACGTCGGCGGCCACGATCTTCACGAGGGGTGCCTTTCCCGCGGGCCGTCAACCCGGCGGCGGCACCGGCGGCGGGTCGGGGCAACCCGAGTTGAGCTCGACGTTGTACTGGCCCGAGATGCTAGGCCACAACGCCGCCGCGCCGCCATCCGCGGCCGGGAACCCGCCGAGGGCGGCGGCCCGCCCGATGTGGTGCAGCACCTGGTGGACGTGCGGACGGACCCGGGCGCGCAACGTGGCGCTCCAGCGCTCCTGCTCGTAGCGGTGGTGCAGGTACAGCCGGCGGGCGTGGGCCAGGACCGGCCGGTGTTCCGGCGGCAGGCGGGCCAGCGCCCAGTCGGCGGCGACGTCCTTGGCGCGTACCTCGCCGGTGACCACGGTGAACCAGACGCGGGCGAGGGTGAGCAGCACATTGCGGGTGTCGCCGTCGAGGTCGTCGAGCAGACCCGGTACGCCGGCCAGGCTCGCCCGGACCACGTCGGCCCGGGGCACGGCGTCCAGCAGTCGCGCCGGGGGCGGTCCGGCCAGCGGGTGGTCGCCGGCGCGGACGGCCGCGACCACCAGTGCCAGGTCCGCCATCGTCTCCGGCTGCGGCACGACGCCGGCCAGGTACGCCTCGCGCCGCCACTCGCCGTACTGGAAGTCCACGTTTGGCGGGTAGCGCCACGGTCGCACCTCGGCGGCGACGACCACGGTCAGCTCGATCGGGCGGGCCCGGTGCGCCGGACCGGAGGCGGCCAGCAGCCCGTCGAGCAGCGACCGCCGCTCCCGGTCGGTCAGGCTGCGGGCGGCGACCGCGAGTACGTCGATGTCGCTGGCGGGACGCAACCCGCCGAGTACCGCCGAGCCGTTTAGGTAGGCGCCGAGGAGCCGGTCGCCGAGCACCCGGTCGAGGAGTCCGACGAGCGGCCGGATCTGGTCGGTCACGGTTCGAGTGTCGTTCCGGCCGCGGGTGCGGGCCACCGCTTTACCCGGCGCACGGCGGCCGGTTCCGGTGGTGCGTACGATGCGGCCCATGGCGTTGTTGCACCGAGCGGACATCCGTCCCACCAAGTTGGACCTGTTGGCGGCCTGGCTACCGAGCCGCGGCTGGTACGTCGGCGGCGCCGAGGTGGCACGCGTGGCCGCGTACCGGTTCGACGACCCGGAAGGGCAGGTGGGCATCGAGACCCTCCTGGTACGCGGCGGCGACGGGCCGGTGCACCAGGTGCCGTTGACCTACCGTGGCGCGCCGCTGGACGGAGCCGACGAGTGGCTGGTGGGCACCACCGAACACTCGGTGCTCGGCCGGCGCTGGGTCTACGACGCGGTCGGCGACCCGGTGTACGCGGCCGCCCTGGCCACGGCGATCCTGGCCGGCACCGGGCAGGCCGAGGAGTACTTCGAGGTCGACGGCCGGCGCGAGGTACGCCCGCCCAGCATGGGCATCACCAGCGACACGCCCCCGGTCGACGTGCCCCCGGTCGGCGCGGTGCGCCGGGTGGTCGACGGCGACCCGACGCTCATCGTCACCGACACCGTCGAGCTGGCCGTGATCCGCCGCCCCGGCCCCGCCGCCGCGCCGGCCGGTGCCACGCTGACCGGCACCTGGGACGACGTGCGGGCCCCGCTGGCGTACGCCGCGCCGCGCTGAACCACCACGCACACCGCGGGGCCGGCCCCGCGCCGACCCGCCGGGCGGCACGTAGACCGGCACCGCGGCGGCGGGTGGCGCCGGTCTGGCCTCGGCGAAGACCACGGTGTGCGGGGTGCCGAGCTGACCGGCGAGGTGGGTGTCGCTGTTGCCGACCGCCGGCCACCACCGTCCCCGATGGACGTCGTGACCGAGGTTGCGTCCCCACTCGGCCAACGCCGCCTCGTTGTCGGCGTTCCACGGCAGGTCCGAGCGCCACTGTCCGTTCCACACCTCGACCGTGTCGAAGCACCGGTACGGGTAGGCCAGGGTTCCGGACTCGTACGGCGCGTACGGGTGGGCGGCCACACACAGCCCGCCCGCTCGGCGTACCCGGCCCAGGTGCCGGTCGATGACGTCGTCGCGCACCCCGTAGCGCCATTCGACCTGGTGCCCGGGTTCCAGGCCGAGGGCGAGCCAGTGTCCGGTGTGGGTGGTGATTTCCTGGCCGAGGATGACCAGCAGGTCGTCGCCCGCGTGCCGGCTCCAGTCACCGTGCCCGGCGGCGGTGTTGTGTTCGGTGGTGGCGACGAAGTCCAGTCCGATCTCGCGGGCGGCGGCGGCGAGCTGCCCCGGGGTGAGTTCGCCGCCAGCCGAACGCACCGTGTGCAGGTGGACGTCGCCCCGGTACCAGCCGGGCCCCCGGCCCGCCACGGGGTCGCGGGTCATCATGTCGTGGACCCTACCCAGGGAGGAGACGGCCACCGACCATCGGCCGCAACCGGGGCCCGGAGTCGGGCGACGTCGGCCCGTACGCCGCCGAGCATCTACAGGCATGACTGACAACCTGTCGCGGCGGGTGAGCCGGCACCGCCCCCTGATGGTCTTCGTCTCGGCGATGGCGGTGCTCGCCGTCGTCTGCGCGGTCGGCGTCGTGGCCGACCAGCGGGTCCTGACCGGCGCGCCGATCTGGCTCAAGCCGTTCAAGTTCGCGGTGTCCTTCGTGCTGTACGGCGGCACCCTGGCCTGGCTGCTCTCGCTGCTGCGTCGGCGCACCCGGATCGCGGAGTGGGCGGTCACCGTGGTGGTCGCCATGGGTGTGGTGGAGATGTGCATCATCGTCGGGCAGGTGATCCGCGGCACCACCAGCCACTACAACGAGACCACTCCGGTGAACGCCGTGCTGTGGCAGCTGATGGGCGCGGCGATCATGGTGCTGTTCGTCGCGCACGTCGTCATCGGTGTCGCGGTGCTGCGGCAGCCGGTCGCCGGCCGCGCCGGCCGGTACGCGATCGGGCTGGGGCTCGGGCTGGCGGCGCTCGGCATGCTGGTGGCGGTACCGATGACCCTGCCGGCACAGGCTCCCGTGATCGAAGGCATCGCCGGGGCACACAGTGTCGGCGTGCCCGACGGGGGGCCGGGGTTGCCGGTGGTCGGCTGGAGCACCACCGGTGGGGATCTGCGGATCGGGCACTTCGTGGGGCTGCACGGGATGCAGGTGTTGCCGATCCTGGCGCTGCTGCTCAGCCGGATCGCCGGTGGTCGGCTGGACGAGCGTACCCGGGCGCGGCTGCTGCTCGTCTTGGGTGTCGGCTACGGTGCGGGGACCGTGTTGCTGACCTGGCAAGCGCTACGCGGGCAGCCACTGCTGCGCCCGGACACGCTCACCCTGGCCGCCGCCGCGACGCTGGCGGTGGCGACCGTCGCCGCTGCCTGCGCGGTGCTGGCCCGACACCGTTTTTCGGCGGCCACGGTCGAACCCCAGCCGGCGGCCACGGTCGAACCCCAACCGGCGGGCCCGGGTGAGCAGCACGAGGCGGGTCCGCCCAGCGGGCGGGTCGAGGGTGACAGGCAGACGGAGGTGACGGCGTGAGTGCCACGTTGTTCACGCTGACCTTCGCGGTGGCGGCACCCTTCTGGGCGCTGATGATCCTGCTGCCGACCTGGCGGGTGACCCACCGGATCATCCGGTCGCCGCTGATCGTGCTCCCGGCCGTGGTGATCTACGCGGCCCTGGTGGTTCCGGCGTTCGGCGAGGTCCTGCCGGCCGTGCTGTCGCCCACCCTCGACGGCGTACGGGAGCTGCTGGGCACTGCCGACGGCACGGCGGCGGCCTGGGCACACATGATCGCCTTCGACCTGTTCGTCGGCCGGTGGGCCTGGCTCGACAGCCGGGAACGGAAGGTTCCGCCGCTGGTGATGGCGCCGGTGCTGGTGCTGACGATCCTGCTGGGACCGCTCGGTCTGGCCGCCTATCTGCTCGTCCGCACCAGATGGGCACCGGCGACGGCGACTGCCGGCCGCGAACCACAACACCTAGGCTGAGGGCCGTGGGCTGGGTGGGACGGCTGTTCGACGCGCGGGACAGCCTCGTGCGGATGGTGCTGCTCATCCTCTCCGGCCTGGGCTACCTGTTCTTCGGCACCATGTCCACACCGACCTCCGTCCAGTGGGTGCTCGCGGTGCTGGCCTTCGCGGTCGGACTCTCGCTGCATGACCGGCCGCCGGCCAACATGCTCACCCAGACCGCGCTGCTGGCGGTCGCGATCTGGCTGGTCGACGACTTCACGATCAACCAGGTGGGGGCCAGTTGGGCGCTGCTCGAACTGACCATGGCCGCCCGCCGGAGTCGGACCATCTGGCTGGCGGCCGGGTTGCTGGCCGTGGTCGACCTGACCGACTCGATCGGTGACCCGCTGCCGCGCCTGCTCTCCGGTGTGTTCGGGCTGCTGCCGGAGGTCGGCGTGCCGGTGCTGCTCGGGCTGGTCATCCGGACCACTCGGGAGCTCGGGCAGCAGTCGCGGCGCCGGGCGGAGGAGGAGCAGCGGCGGCGCGAGTCGGAGAACCGCGCGGCCCGCGCCGACGAACGCGGCGCCATCGCCCGGGAGTTGCACGACGTGGTCGCGCACCACGTGGCGTCGATGGTGCTGCGGGTCGGGGTGGCCCGGCACGTGCTCACCGACCTGGACCCGCGGGTCGGCGCGGTCTTCGACGACGTGCACGGCACCGGCACCGCGGCCCTTGCCGACCTGCGTCGGCTGGTCGCGGTGCTGCGTGACCCCGACGGCGTCCGCGGCGACGCCGGGCTGACCGCGATCGAACCGTCGGCGCTGCCGGCCGCGCTCGGCGCCGCGGTGGACCGGGCCCGGCAGGCCGGGGTCACCGTGATCGCCGACATCGACCCGGCGGTCGGTACCCTCGACGCGGTACGCGGCCTCGCGGTGCTGCGGCTCAGCCAGGAGGCGTTGACGAACGTGGCCAAGCACGCCGGTACCGAGGCGGTGGCGCGGCTGTCGGTGACCGTGGTCGGCGGCGCCGTGCACTGGGAGGTGGTCGACGACGGTCGCGGCAGGGTGCCCGCCCCGGTGCCGGCCGGCGGCGGCCACGGCATCACCGGCATGCGCGAACGCGTCGAGGTCCTCGGCGGAGAGTTGACGGTCGGACCGACCGGACCGGGCTGGCGGGTCGCCACCGTGCTGCCCGCCGGCCCGCCGGCGACGGGGCGCACATGATCCGGGTACTGCTTGTCGACGACCAGCATCTCATCCGCGCCGGCCTGCGCATGCTCTGCGAGGCCCAGCCCGACATCGAGGTCGTCGGCGAGGCCGACAACGGCCGGGACGCGATCGTCCTGGCCGCCCGGCTGGTGCCGGACGTCGTGGTGATGGACCTGCGAATGCCCGGCGTCGACGGGATCTCCGCGACCAGCCGGATCCTCGCCGACCGCCCCGCCGCCCGCGTGCTGGTGCTGACCACGTTCGGCGACGACGACCACCTCTATCCGGCGTTGACGGCCGGTGCCTGCGGCTTCCTGCTCAAGGACGCGCCGCCGACCGAGCTGCTCGACGGCGTGCGCCGGGCCGCGACCGGCGACAGTCCGTTCAGCCCGGAGGTGCTGCGCCGGCTGGTGCAGCGCGCGGTGCACGCCCGCACCGGGACGCCGACGCCGGTCGCCGGGCTGACCGCCCGGGAGCAGCAGGTGCTCGACCTGGTCGCCGACGGGCTGTCCAACGGCGAGATCGGCGAGCGGCTGCACATCGGCGTCACCACGGTCAAGTCCCACATCACCAGCCTGATGACCAAGACGGGCAGCCCCAACCGGGTACGCCTGGCGTTGTTCGCCCGCGGCCTGTGAACCGGGTCATCCGCCGGCCATCGCGCCGAGGACGATGAACGGCTCCTCGCCGGCGACCACCCGCTCGGGCAGGGGTGTGTCGGGTGGAAGATTGGACAGGTCCTCCTCGCAGGCGTAGAAGCGGACGAAGGCGCGACGCTTACCGCTGTGCCGGTCGCGGATGGTGCCGAGCAGCATCGGGTACCGCGCCTCGATGGCGTCGAGCACCAGGCGCTGGGTGGCCGGCCCGGGGCCGGCCACCTCGATCCGCACCTCGCCGGTCACCCCGGCGAGGGTCTTCAGGTGAGCCGGGAGGACGACCCGGATCACGGCAGCACCTGGACTTCCACGGAGAGCACGGGCGGTAGGTCCCGGACGATGGGCGCCCAGCTGTCGCCGCCGTCGGCCGAGCGGTAGACCTGGCCACCGGTGGTGCCGAAGTAGATGCCGCAGGGGTCGAGCGTGTCGACGGCCATCGCGTCGCGCAGGATGTTGACGTAGCAGTCGGACTGTGGCAGCCCGTCGGTCAGCGGCTGCCACTCGTCGCCGCCGGTGCGGCTGCGGTAGACGCGCAGCCGGCCCTCCGGCGGGTAGTGCTCGGAGTCGCTCTTGATCGGTACCACGTAGATGGTCTCCGGTTCGTGGGCGTGCACCGCGATCGGGAAGCCGAAGTCCGACGGCAGGTTGCCGCTGACCTCGCGCCAGTTCGCTCCGGCGTCGTCGCTGCGCATCACGTCCCAGTGCTTCTGCATGTAGAGGGTGTCGGGCCGCGACGGGTGCTGGGTGATGTGGTGCACGCAGTGGCCGACCTCGGAGTCCTGGTCGGGAATCTCCCCCGACCGCAGCCCCTTGTTGATCGGCAGCCAGCTGGTGCCGCCGTCGTCGCTGCGGAACGCGCCGGCAGCCGAGATGGCGGTGTAGATCCGACCCGGGTGGGCCGGGTCCAGGATGATCGTGTGCAGACACAGGCCGCCCGCGCCGGGCTGCCAGGACGGGCCGCTCGGGTGGGTGCGCAGGGCGGTCAACTCCGTCCACTTGCCGCCGCCGTCGGTGGACACGTAGAGCGCGGCGTCCTCCGCGCCGGCGTAGACGGTGTCCGGGTCGTCGCGGGAGGGTTCGAGGTGCCAGATGCGCTTGAACTCCCACGGACGCGGCGTCCCGTCATACCAGAGGTGGTCGCCCACGTCACCGGCGTAGGCGAAGTCGTTGTCGACAGTGGTCCAGGTCCGGCCGCCGTCGTCGGAGCGCTGGATCAGCTGCCCGAACCAGCCGCCGGACTGTGAGGCGTAGAGCCGGTCCGGGTCGGCCGGCGACCCGGTGAGGTGGTAGATCTCCCAGCCCCCGAAGTGCGGCCCGTCGACCGTCCAGCTGTCGCGTCTGCCGTCGGCGGTCAGGACGAACGCACCCTTGCGCGTCCCCACCAGCACGCGTACACCACTCATCTCAGCATCCTCTCGTTCGTCGGCCGGCGGTCGCCGCGTCCGTCACGCCGGACGTGCACCGGTCCTGGTCGGTCTACTCCCCGGGTACGACGAATTGGCATCAGTGGAACGGGCAGCACCGGCCACCGGTCGGATCCACGGGTTCCCGGTGGCCGTGGGCCACGACCCGGACACCACGGTGGCAGGCAGGATGTCTGCCGCTCCTCATGTCACCGCGACCTGATTATGTCCGAGCGACATGCCGTTCGAGGCGATCGTCGCCCGTCGGCGTGGCCGGCGACCGCCGGGCTCATCCCGCCGGTGACCGCCGGGCGTCGGTGGGCCAGATGACGGTGGTGGGGATGCCCCGCTCGCGGGCCCAGCCGACGGTCCGGTCCGTCGACGCGGCGTGACAGCCCGGTTCGCCGTCCCAGACCGCCAGCAGCCGCTGCACCCGCAGCAGCAGCTCCCGGTTGGCGGCCACGTACGCGGCGGTGCCGGAGGTGCGGTGGCCGGTGTGCAGCACCCGGGTGGCGCGGGCGAGCAGCTCGTCAAAGGTGCCCCGGGCCGCCGGGGCGATGGTCTTCCGGTAGTCGGGCGCCGGCAGCACCACCTCGTACGTGCCGCCGCCGTCGAGGACCGCGCGGGCGAAGATCTGGTCGGTGCCCGCCGCCAGGCAGGTGACACCGTGCACCGGCCGGTCGCTGATCCTGCGCAGTTCGCGGCGGATCGCCTCGGCGACCAGCCGCTCGGTGGCCGGGGTCAGGTTGATGTGGCCGGTGACCCCGACGCGGACCGGTTCGCGTTCAGGCGGCATCGGCCGAGCCTCCCCGCTGGACGGGCACACCGGGGCCCAGCCGGATCAACTCGAATCCACTGTCGGACAACACGTCGGGCAACGCCCGGATCTCCTCCCGGTTCTGCTCCTTCACCGCTGGCGGCAGCTCGTCCCACGGCCGCAGCAGGTGGTGTCGGCGTCTGGCGTCGTCGCGCGGCTCGCCGAAGGTCCAGCCCTCGGATCGCCGTTCCCGGCACCACCGTTCGTGCTCGAGCCGAGCCAGTTGCTCGATCCGGTCGTCGATGGCCCGGCCGGCGGCCGAGGCGTCACCGGCGCCACCGTGCCGCGGCGCCACCACGCAGCCCAGGTCCAGCAGTTTGGCCGCGATGTCCTGGACATGGCTTCGGTTGGCGCGGCGCAGCGACTCCGGCAGCCGGGACCAGGGCACCATGGCGGGCGCGTCGCCGAGGCGTACCCCGGCCCGCTGCTGGGCGTACAGGTACCGCAGGTGGATCTGCTGGGCGAGCCGCTCGGTGAGGTCCTCGGCGATCAGCCCGGCGTCGCAGGCGTGGGTGAGCACCGGGTACAGCCGCAGCTTCCCGTGCACCTCGTCGAGCAGGTCGTGGCGGGCGTCGCCGTGAAAGGCGGCGGCGAGCGCCGCCTGCCGGTAGACCGGCACGAAGACGATGCTGCGCGTCCCGCGCCAGAGCGCGGGGGTGTCCAGCGCGAAGCGCAGGCCGCCGATCTCGTCGGGGGCGCACAGGTAGATGCGGTCGTAACCCTCGGCGGCCACCTGGTCGAGGCCGACCAGACCGGCGATGTCCCGGTCGTACCCGGCCAGCCGGCAGACCTCGGTGAGGAACGGATACCGGGAGGTGGCCAGGGCGAGTTCGGCGCGGGCGTCCGGTGCCACCAGGTCCACCCGCAGCCGGCGGTCGGGCCCGCCCTGGTCGGCCTGGTGCGCCCGCCAGTGCCGGGCCGTCTCCACCAGCAGGGCCCGGCGGAAGCTGCCGCCGCCGGCGATGAGGACCGTCGTCGGCCGGTCCGGTGCCGACGGCAGCGGATGGTGCCGGTGCAGTGCCCGGGCGGCGATGTCGTCGACGTGGAAGTAGTCCAGGCGCAGCCGACTGGACCCGGCGGCGCCGAGCCGCCGGGCCTGCAACGACAGGCACATCTCCGGGTCGTGGACCTGGACGTACACCCGGGGTGGGTGGCGACGGTCCTGGATCAGCCGGTTGGCGGTGTTGGCGATGGCGTGGTTACGGTCGTCGTCGTCGGTGCAG
The DNA here is from genome assembly GCF_036689795.1 of Micromonospora palythoicola. Taxonomy (NCBI): domain Bacteria; kingdom Bacillati; phylum Actinomycetota; class Actinomycetes; order Micromonosporales; family Micromonosporaceae; genus Micromonospora; species Micromonospora palythoicola. The sequence goes on from NZ_JBAGKI010000039.1 coordinate 24,074, forward strand.
GCGTAGACGGTGTGCGCCCGGGGCAGGCCGGCGCCCCGCAACACCTCCACGTTCGTCGGATCGCCGACGACACCGAGGTAGCGGCGTCGGCGGTACTCCAGCGGCCCGAACGGTTCGGAGCGTACGACGACCACCCGGCCACCGTCGGCGTACAGGCGGTCGGCGAGCATGTGCGCGAACTGCGAGTCGCCGCAGACGACCGCGTGGCCACTGGCCCGCCGGGCCCGCCGCCGCCGGATCTCCGTGGCCAGCAGCAGCCGACCGGCCTCGGCCACCGCCAGCAGGGTGAACAGCGGTGCCATGAACCGGGCGACCTGCAACTGCCACGGATACGGACCGGGTTGCTCGAAGAGCTCGGCGCTGAGGAAGAACAGTTGCAGGTCGTAGTAGAGGATGTCGTACCGGTCGGCGATGGCCTCGGGGCGTGCCTGCGCCAGGCGTTCCAGGCCGACGTAGCCGAGCACCGAGGCGACCAGCCCGATCACCCCGAAGACGACCCGGAGCCACCACGCGGCGGGACGGGCCGCACCGGGGACCGGCTGGGTCATCGCCCGGCTGCCTCAACCCGCCGATGCGCCAGCCACCGGTTCACCACCATGCGCGCCATGCTATTGGACAAAGTCGATCACCAGGGCCGGCGACGTGCACACCGACCCGGCACTTTTCGCAGGTGACGCCGTTTCCCCGGTGCCGGGATGTCGGGGTTCAGCTCGACATGACCCGGGCGTGCAGGTCGGTGACGACCTTGCGGGCGGACTCGAACGCACCGGCCTGCCAGGCGATGTAGTGGCTGAGGTGGTCGCCGGCGAAGTAGACCCGGCCGTCCGGTTCCAGCAGCCGACCGTACTGGCCGCTGGTGCGCGACGGCCACGACACCCAGCCGCCCTCGGAGTGGCGGGTGCGTTCCCAGGCCACCGAGAACGACGTCTCCAACTCCGTCCGGTACGCCTCGCCGTGGATCTTCACGCCCTGGGCGACGGCGCGGGCCTCCCGCTCGGCGGGCGTCAGCGCCGCATACGCCTGGGCGTTGGCGCCGAAGTTGTAGTAGCCGACCACCACGCCCTTCGCGCCGTGGTAGCCGTAGGAGGGGTACCAGATCGTGGCGAGGTCCAGGTTGGTGTTGGTGATGCCGGAGTAGATGTTCTCGTCCTGCTCCCACCACCGTCGCCGGTACTGCAAGCCGATCTTGCCGGTGGCGTTCGGGACCGGGTACGCCAACGCGTCCCGGACCGGTTGGGTGAGATTGGACGGGATCTTGGCCAGCACCTGCGGTGGGATGGTGCACACGCAGAAGTCGGCGGTGGCGGTGCGCGGCCGGCCGCCCGGCCCGTCGTAGACCACCGTGACGCCAGAGCCGGTGTTGGAGATCGAGCGCACCTGGGCGCCGTAGGTGACGAGGCGCCGGCCCACGGCGGCTTCGAGGGCGTACGCGATGCGGTCCATCCCGCCGACCGGCTGGAACATCAGCATCGCCTGGTCGTAACCGAACTCGAAGGAGAAGTACCGGCCGATGCCACTGGCCAGCACGTCCGTCAGCGGGTACGGGGTGAGTTTGGGGGTGCCTGCCTCGAAGCCGGCGCCCGGCTCCACCAGGTAGCCGCGCCGGTTGGTGCCCGCGTACCGCCAGCTGGCCGCCGGGTCGTCGGCGACCCGGCCGCCGATCGCGCCGAAGCCGCGCAGGAACTCCAGCAGCCGTTCCTTGTCCTCACCCGTCAGGTAGGTGTCGAGCGCACCCTGGTCGGTGGCCTTGGCGAGCAGTTCGGAGACGTACCCGTAGACGTCCGCCTTCGCCTCGCGGTGCCGGATCGGCCGGCCGGACAGCGCCCCGGCGTTCTCGTTGACGTAGTAGGCGTCGGCGTTCTGGTTGCCGAATATCTCGATCGGCACGCCGAGTTCCCGGCAGTAGTCGAGGGTCACCATGTGTTGGGCGATGCGGGCCGGACCGGCGTTGAGGTACTGGCCGTCGGCGAATCGGGCCCGCTGGGTGCGTCCGTCCAGGTCGGTCTCGGTGGTGCCGCCGCGCACCGTCCAGTTGCGCCCGCCGGGCCGGTCCCGCGCCTCCAGAATGCGCACCCGGTAGCCCGCCTTGCCCAGCTCGTACGCGGTGGCCAGGCCGGCGATGCCGGCCCCGAGCACCAGCACGGACTTCGCCGAGCGGCCGGTCAGCGTGAAGTCGGACCGGTTCGGGGCCCGGAACGGTGGTGCCGCCTGGGCGGCGGGCGCCAGGCCGAGCGCGCCCATCGTGCCGTAGAGCACGCCCGCGCCGCCGGACACCCCGACGGCCTGGAGGAACTGTCGCCGCGTCGTCGGTATCGTCACCGCCACCTCCCACTCAAGATCGATGCACGACGATCTCAGTAACGAGTTACCTCGATGCTTCTCTCGTGTTTCACATCGATCTCCGGATGGCCCGGGCTGATCACCTGCCGGACCGCACCGTCCGATCCGGTGTCATGGCGCGAAGGAGCCTGTCATCGCCGCCAACGCTATGGATATCGGATCATCCGTTTGAGACACTGGCCGGAATCGATGTTCTCCCAGACGGGAGCGATGATGAGTGAATCTTCGAGCGGCCAGCGGCATCTCGATTTTCTCTACGTCGAAGGGGAACGTCTCGGCTGGATCTTCCGCGATCGGAACAGCTTCTGCTACCCCTTCCCCGAGCCGTACCCGACCATCGAGCCCGTGCGCAGCGAGGTGTTCTTCGATGCGGCGGCCGCGCGGGTGGAGAAGTGGTACCGCATGCGTCGGTGGGTGTGGATCGGGCTCGGTGTGACCGTGGTCCTCCTCTGCCTGGGAATCGTCGGCAGCGGACCATCCAACCTGCTGGTCGTCATCGCGATCGGACTCTCGGTGATGATCGGCGGCGCCTACCTGAGCTGGTCGCACAGTGGTGCTCTGGAGGACGGCCCGCAGCGGGAGCGCGAGCGACAACTGCGACGCTACGAGTTGGACTGTGCGCGCTGGGAGAGGTACCGCGAGCAGTTCGACGCCGCGGAACGCGAGCGGGTCGCCGGTTACCTCGAATGGGGTGCCGCGCTGCTGCCGCAAACGGCTCGGCGGATCGATGTCGTCGGCGGCACCGTCTGGGGTTGGGAGGCGCTGCTGACCGTGCTGGGGGCGTCCATGCTGCGCACCAGGGGCGCGCTGACTCTGGTGGACCTCTCCGGCGAGGGCGTCTGCCACGAGCTGGTCTGGCTGGCCAGGGCCGTCTCCGTCGATGTCACCGCCCTTCGACTGCCCGACCAGTTGGGCGAGACCACACTGCTGTTCGACACGGACGGTCAAGGGCTGGTCGACTGCCTGGTCGAAGCGATGCACGGCGAGGCGCCCGCCGGCCGGCGGGCGGATCGCGCCCAGGACGACCGGATTCTGTCGGCGGTCTGCCGGGCGCTCGGCGAGGGCGTCACGATCGACCGAATCGCCGCCGCGATCAGCGTCCTGCTCGACGCCCCTGGTGACGTGCCTGAACTGAGCAACGCCGAGCGGGACCACATTTCCGACTCGCTTTTCGCCGACGAGTTCCGGCGGCAGGTCCACCCGAATCTACGGCGGATCGAAGCCCATCTTCACCCGCTGCGCGAGTTGCTCGCCGCCACCGCTTCCGGGCGACCTCGGCACGAGTTGGGGCATGCCGGGTTGACCTGCCTCGTCTACGAGAACGCCGCGCACAACGTGCGGGAAGAGTTGCTCAAGGAGTTGGTGTGCCAGGGGTTGATCCAGCGGCTCACCGCACCCGAACCGTTCGCCGGGCCGCTGGTCGTCGCCGGTGCGGACGATCTGAGCCACCGATGCCTCGAACGACTGACCGACCTGTGCGCCCGGCGTGGCGTACGCCTGGTGCTGATGTTCCGTCACCTGCGGGACTCGGCGGTGCGCGCCGTCGGCGCGGACGTGGTCGCGTTCATGCGGTTGAGCAACCACGAGGAGGCCGGGCGAGCCGCTGACGTCATCGGCCGGCACCACACGGTGGTGCTCAGCCAGCTCACGCGTACGCTCGGCGGCAGCCAGACGCATTCGCACGGCGACAGCGTCGGAGCTTCCCACCAGACCAGTGGACCGTGGTTGGGGCACGTGAGCCTGGGCCGGAGCTGGACCCACACCCGCACGGTGGCCGACAGTGTCCACTGGAACGACGCCGAGAGCGACCAGCGGGTGTACGAGTACGTGGTCGAGCCGCGCACCCTCCAGGACCTGCCGGACTACGCATTGATCGAGGTCACCCAGGGCATGGGGAGACTGTCGGTACGCACTGTGGAGTGCAACCCGGACATCGTCTCACTCCCCGGTGTCACCACCGGTCCGCTACCGGATCTGCCCCTGCCCGATCCGACGCAGGAGGCGCCCTGGCTGTCAGGTGGATCCGGCCCCTCCAGTCATCCGTACGCCGATGACGATGACGATGACGATGACGAGTGGATCGAGGAGCACGACCGGGAAGACTGGCGGTGACGATCCCGACCGGGCCGCGCCCGCACCGACGCGGCTGGCTGGAACGCGTGCCGGCGTACCGAATCGTGGAGCTGCCCCGGTTGCCTCCGCCACTTACCCGGACACGGAGCGATCCAGGGCGACGGCAGCGGCTCGCCGCCGTCGTCACCGCATACCACGCGGGCACCCCGACCGGCGGTGGGCGTCTCGTCGTCGGCTGGTGCCGACCAGACGAACAAGGCGGCGTGCACGTCTTCACCGGCGGCGGTGTCGAAGCCGCCGGCACCGCAGCGGGCGTGGCGACTGCCGGTCGGCACCGGTCCCAGCTCTTCGCCGGTTCGGTGGGCCTGCGCTACCCGGCGGGGGGCCTGACCGCGCTGCTGGACGCGTTTCCCTACTGGACGCGGATCGGCGGAATGGCCGACGCCCTCGTCGACGAGCACGACGACCGGAATCCCGCGGGCGACCTGCGTCCCCGGCTCGACGAATGTCTGCTGGGCGCGTGGCAGGATGCCTTCGCCTGGCTGCTGGTCGCCGACCCGGTCCCGGCCGGCGAGGTCGCCCGGCAGGCCCGGCAACTCGCCGTCGAGGAACGTGAGGCCAGGACCCGGGGCGCGTCGCCGGCCCAGGCGGTACGCGCCCTACGGCTGGGACACCGGCACCGGGAACTTGCCGCCGCCGAGACGCTCGGGTGGTGGCGGATCGATCTGTTGGCCGCCGGTACGACCCCGAGAGCCGCCGGGGCGGTGGCGGGCCTGCTGTGCGCGTCGATCGATCTGCACGCTCTGCCGTACGCCCTGGTGCCCACGGCGACTACCGGTGGCCTGACCGACCTGCTCGGACACGCGGACCTGGTCGCGGTCACCGGCGAACCGGCACGGTCGGCGGTGCTGGCGCAGGCAGCCTTCGGCGGCGCGTTCTTCGGCAGTTCCGCGCTGGTGGCAGCGCTCGCCGTCCCGCCGACGGAGGAGGTGCCCGGGGTACGCCTCACCGTCCGGTCGGAGTTCGACGTCACCCCGGAAACCAGTCCCGTCGGAGCACCGACCGCAGTCGACACCAGCGGGACGGCAGGTCAGGTCCGCGCCGGCTCGATAGCGATCGGGGCGGTGCTCGACCGGCACGGCAACCGCAGCGGCGAGTTGCTGCTACCGACGGGCAGTCTCAACCGGCACACCTTCGTCTGCGGCTCGACCGGGGCGGGCAAGTCGCAAACCGTACGCTACCTGCTCGAACAGGCCACGGCCCTGGGGATCCCGTGGCTGGTGGTCGAGCCGGCCAAGGCGGAGTACCGGCGGATGGCCAACCGGGTGCCGATGGCGAACGTCATCGCGGTCCGCCCCGGGGACCCCACAACACCACCCGCCGGGTTCAACCCGCTGCGACCGGTACCGGGCTTTCCGCTGCAGACCCACGCGGATCTCGTCCGCGCCCTGTTCGTCGCGGCCTTCGACGCGGACGAACCCTTCCCCCAGGTGCTCTCCGCCGCCCTGACCCGTTCGTACGAGCAGCTCGGCTGGGACCTGGCACTGGGTGAACCGAGGCTGCCTGGACACCGGCCGCGCTATCCGACCCTGCGCGATCTGAGCCAGGCGGCGGAGGAGGTGGTGGACCGGATCGGGTACGGCCGTGAGGTCGCCGACAACGTCCGTGGTTTCATCCGGGTCAGGTTGGCCAGCCTGCGGCTGGGTACGACCGGCAGCGTCTTCGAGGGTGGTCATCCCATTGACGTCGGGCGGCTGCTGGACTCCAACGTCGTCATCGAGATCGAGGATGTCGGCGACGACCGGGACAAGGCGTTCCTCATGGGTGCCCTGCTGATCCAGCTGACCGAACACCTGCGGGTGCGGGTACGCCGGGAGGGTGCCGCCTCCGGAGTGGCCCTACGACATCTGAGCGTCTTCGAGGAGGCGCACCGGCTGCTGCGACGCCCCGAACGTGCCGGGCCGGCGGTGCACGCGGTAGAGCTGTTCGCTGGCCTGCTGGCCGAGATCCGCGCGTACGGGGAGGGCCTGGTGATCGCCGAACAGATCCCGGAGAAGCTCACCCCGGACGTCGTCAAGAACACGGCAGTGAAAATCATCCACAGGTTGCCCGCCCAGGACGACAGGGACGTCGTCGGCGCGACGGTCAACCTCACCGACCGCCAGTCGCAGTTCGTCGTGACGCTTCCGCCCGGTGTCGGAGCGGTCTTCACCGACGGCATGGACCACCCGGTCCTGGTCCGCGTACCGGACGGCACCGACCGCGAGACGGCCACCCCGGCCGCCACCGCCGACCCGTCAACGATCATCGGACGGCGCAGCGCCAGTTGTGGCCCTGCCTGCCAGGACCGACCCTGCACCCTGCGGGACATGCGTCGGGCGCAGCTGCTGCTGGCGGACCTGCCCTGGTTGGGTCTCTGGGGCGAACTGGCGGTACTGGGACACCTCACCGGCTGGCCCACACCGGCACTACGTGCGGATCTGATCCAGGTGCTGTACCTGATACCGCTGCGGCTACGCGAATGCGTTCTCTCGCACGTGGTCGACGAGGCAGTCGCCGCACGGGCCGCGTACCTGTCCAACAGGTGCGATCCCGACGACCTCGCAGCGCATGTCGTCGAATCACTGCACTGGACGGCGTTCGGTGGCGGACACTGCGCGCGGCAGGAGACCGGCTTCCTCGCACACCGGTACCGCTGGGCGGTGTTGCGCGACGAACTGCGGGCCGAGGTGAACCGGGCGGCGCCCGAAGCCGGGCGATCCGCGCGGAGCACCGAGTGGGCACGGCAGTACGGTGTGGACGTTCCGGGGGATACCGTCGCCGAGCAGTTCGCGGCCGTCTCGACCTGGTTCGACGCCGATCAGCGGGACCACACGGCCGGCCGGATCCTGGCCTTCGGCTCCCGTACGCCGTCGGTGATCGAGACGGCCGTCGGGGTGCGCCGCGATGCGCCGTCCTGGCCGGGCCGGCTCGCCGAGGCCATCGACACCCACTTCGCCGCCTGTCGATGGCCGATGCCGCTTCTTCGCGGAGAGAACGAGGGAAGGGTCTGACGGATGACCGACCGCTGGGACGACCCACCGCGCCGGACTGAGCAGCCGGGTGACGACGACCACCGCGACGAGCGGCGCTCCGAGGGCATCGACCAGGGCGCGGACCACGACCGGGCGGAACGGCCGATCGAGCACGGCGACGAGCAGGACACCGAGCGGTCGGAGGCGTCAGGAGGGACGCTGGACCGGGCTGAGGAGCGGGCCGCCACCGCCGACGCGTCATGGCAGGAGCGGTTTCAGGCAGCAACCCGGCGAGCGGCCGGGGTGACGGCCCTTGCTCTGGCTTCCGTGACGGGCGCACTCGAGTGGGAGAAGACGGACAACAGGTCGGCCGTACAGGTCGCCGCCGCGGCCGCGGAGACCGTCGAGGCGAAGGCCGGTGCCGACGCGAGGAGGAGGCGAGACGAGAACGCGGCGGAGGAGCCCAATACCGACGGGGATGAGCAGGAGCAGCTGCCGCCGGATCGGGAGGGTGCGGTGGACCCGGCGGTCGATCGGGCACCGGGCTCCGACGCCGCCGGCTCGGCCGACCTGCCACCCGACGACCTGGATTCCCGCGTGGATCACCGGCCCGGTTTCGGCAGGTGATCCACGCGAGCGGCGGGAGACCGTCAGCGGTAGCCGGCGGCGATGATGTTGGCGTGCACGGCGTTCTCGGTGGCGTCGGAGGGGTAGCCGGCGACCATGGCGCCCTCGTAGAAGGTGCCGGCGCTGAGGTTTGCCCCACCGTCGGGTTTGCAGCAGTCCCCACCGCTGCCGAGGACGATCGCACCCTGCTTCTTCATCGGGCTGTAGCCGGGCGGCAGGGGGCCCTCGTAGAGCGTGTAGAGGCTGCCGGACTGGGCGTTGCTGCCCTTGATGGCGAATCGGGTGGTGCCGTTGTTCTTCAGGGTGGCGGTGACGAACTTGTGCGGGAAGGAGCGTTGATTCGGGTTCCAGGACTGGCTGCCGCCGGGGAACAGGCCCCACTCCAGGTCCGCCTGCACCCACGGGCCGGTTCCGGAGCAACCGCCGAACCAGCACTGGGTGCTGAAGTTGATCGCGTCCATCGCGCCGGCCGCGTCGGCCTTGCGGGTCGTCTCGCTGTTGCCGTAGTCGAAGCAGCAGCCGTTGTTGACGTGGGTACCGCTGGTCACCATGTACATGCCCTCGGGCGCGCTACCGGTCGGCACGCCGGTCAGGTGACCGTCGCGCCAGTAACTGTTGCCCGGGTTGATGTACAGCGAGTACGCCTTGCTGCCCCCGACGGTGAGCGACTCGGTGGTGGCGATCGCGGGCCGACTCTGCGGCGAGCCCGGGACGACCGTGGAGCCCTGGTACCACAGGTCGTTGCCCCGGCCGGACTGGTCGTAGATCACGGTGATCACGCACTGCGTGCCGGCGCAGAACGAGTCCTGGGTGGCCGCGTTGGCGGTGCCGCCGGTGGTCAACAGGCCGATGTCGCGGGTCGCGTTGTCCGACGAGCGCCGCACCTGGTACAGATTCCCGCGGTACGCGGCGTAGAGCGCCCGGGTCGTGCTGTGGGCCGCCACGCACGCCGTACCGCCGGCCGCGTAGATGTCGCAGGGCAGCGACCCGGCCGGCGGGGTGGGCGGTGGGCTCGTCGGCGGGGGCGTGGGCGAGGTCCACTGCTGGTTGGCGCCACCGTGGCAGGACCAGAGGATCATCTTCGTGCCGTTGCCGGTGCCGGCGTTGTTGGCGTCCAGGCAGAGCCCGGACTGCACGCCGGTGATGGTGCCGTTGGCGTTGACGTTCCACTGCTGGTTGGTGCCGCCGTGACAGTCCCAGATGATCACCTGGGTGCCGTTGCTGGTGCCGGCGCCGTTGGCGTCCAGGCACTTGGTGCCGTACACCTGAAGTTGCCTGCCGGCGGTGTAGGTCCAGGTCTGGTGGGCTGCGCCGAAGCAGTCCCACAACTGGGTCTGGACGCCGTTGGTGGTGCTCGCGTTCGGCACCTCCAGGCACCGCCCGGAGGCCACGCCGGTGATCACGGCGCTCTGCCCCGGGACGATGGCCTCGGCGGTCACCGGGCCCGGCGCGGCGACCGCGACCTGGACCTGTGGGGCCAGGACGGCCCCACCCACCAGGACGAGAGCGGACACGCCGACGGCCGCCAGCCGTCGGGGACGATGACGGCGACGTCTCGCAACGATCATGGTGATTCCTCCGCGGATGGTGGTGGAGGTCAGGGGGTGCGACTTCCGAGAGCATAGAGGAACTTAAACATCATTGGTATGACGTCCGATGATCTGGGCGAGGACCTCAACCTCCAGGCCCGGCCTCTCGGCGTACGTCGATCACGACGTTGCCGACCTTGTGCCCGGCGTCGACGTACCGGTGTGCCTCGACGATCTCGGCCATCGGGTAGCTGCGGTCGATGACGACCTGAAGCCGCCCCTCGGCGAGCAGGTCCCGCAGGGCGGCAAGTGCCGCGTGTTTGCGTACCGACATCCCGGCCCGGACCCGTCGACCACCGCTGAGGGCGGTGCCGAGCGTCAGCAGGCTGTTCGTCACCAGCCCGGTCGTCGGCAGATAGCGGCCACGCGGCGTCAGCACCGCCCGGCACCGGGCGAACGAGCTGCGACCGACCGTGTCGAAGACGACGTCGTAGCGCTCGCCGCTGGTGGTGAAGTCCTCCACCGTGTAGTCGAACACCCGGCTGGCGCCGAGTGAGGCGACAAGCGTGGCGTTGCGCCCGCTGCACACCCCGTGCACGGTCGCCCCGAGGCGACCCGCGAGCTGGACGGCGTACGTGCCGACGCTGCCCGAGGCGCCGATGACGAGTACCTTCTGACCAGGTTGGAGGTCGGCCAGGTCGCGCAGGAAGTGCCAGGCGGTGGTGAAACCGTCGACGGTGGCCGCGGCCTGCGCGTAGGTCACGTTCGGCGGGATCGTGCTGATCGAGGCCCGCTCGGACAGGCATTTGTACTCGGCGTTCGCGCCGGCGCCGAAGCTGGTGAACCCGAAGACGCGGTCGCCCACGCGCAGCCGACGCACCCTCGGCCCGAGCGCCGTCACCTCACCGGCGAACTCCAGCCCGAGCACCCGGACGCTCCTGCGTGGCCGGCGCAGACCGATGACGACCCGCCCCCATCGAGGTTCACCCCGGCGCATCCCGCACTCGGCGGTGGTCACCGTGGTGGCGTGCACCCGGATCAGCACCTGATCGGCCCGGGGTTCGGGGGTCGGTAGCTCTACCTCGGTGAGCACCTCCGGCGGCCCGTACCCGTCGAACATCACCGCTCGCATGGGGACCATTCTGCGCTGCCCCCGCCACCTGGCCGGCGCGCCGGACCCCGGCCGTGGCCCGCCGTCGCACCGACCGGCAGCCCACCGATCGGGCCTTTTTCGCAGGTGAGACCGATCTGTCGCCTTCGGAGGTCCGCCGGAATGGCCACTGACAGCTACGATTTGAAGACGCCCTGGAGGCGCGGAGGAGCAGTGCCTGCCCGGGCCGTGGGAGTTCCTGGTGCCCGGACCAGAGCTACCGGAGGATCAGAAAGATGGATGCAACTGGAGATCCACCGGCGGTCGTCCCGGTCAACCCGTTCTCTCCGACCGCGGTCGCCAGGGTGGCCGAGGGCCGGGCGCAGGCGACCACGGTCACCACCGCCGCCATCCGCGACGCCCTCGCCCATCTGGACCACTACCTGCGCAGCGGCGACGGCGGCACGGTCGCGGTGGTGGGTGACTACGGCACCGGCAAGACCCATCTGGCCGCCGAACTGCTGGCCCAGGCTCGGGAGAGCACCGGCGGTGCGATCCGAGCGATCTACCTCGACGCCCCCGCCGATACGTTCCTGTCACTGAGCCGCCAGCTGCTCGGTCGGTTGTCCCGCGACACGGTGCGGGCCCTGGTCGAGGACCACCGGGCGGCGTCACCCGCCGTGACCGCGCCGGACGGTCCGGACGGGTCGCCCGCGGCAGGGTGGCTCGGTGAGCGGCTCCGGGCGGAGCTGGCCCCGGTCACCACCGACCCCTCGGTGGGCACGGTGCTGGCGATGCTGCTCGATCCCGCCACCGAGGCGACCGCGTGGGACTGGCTGACGGGTCATCCGCCCGGGCCGGCGCTGGCGGCGGCCGGCGTCCCCGCCCGCGTCGACGTGGAGTCCGACGCGGTGGCGGTGATGGGTGCGCTCGCCCTGCTGTGCGGGCAGCGCCACGGACGCTTCGTGGTGGTACTCGACGAGGTGGACAAGTTCCTGTCGGCGGCAGGCGGCCCGGGTGACGAGACGATGGCCCGGTTCTCCCGCCTGATCGAGCTCTTCGCCTCCGCCGGCGCCTTCCTGGTGATCGCCGGGCTGCCGGACATGTTGCACCTGTTCAGCCCGGACGTGCGTCAGCGGATCGGGCCGATCGTGCGGATGTCCGCGCTGAGCGCGCGGGACGTGCGGGACTTCATCCGGCGCAGCCAGCTACGCACGTTCGGCCGGGCACGGCTCGCACCCTTCACCGTGGAGACCACCGAGTACCTCACCAACCTGACCGACGGCGTGCCCCGCCGGTTGATCCGGCTGTGCTACCACCTGTACCAGCGGGCGGCGCAGGCCGACACGCCGGTGACCCACCTCATGGTCCGCGAAGCGGTACGGGTCCAGTTCGACCTGGCCAGCCGGCAGGATGTGGCCGCCGACGTGCGACGGGTGCTCACTCAGGACGGCTGGTCGTACCAGCGTGACCACCTGGTGGGTTCGCTGCGGGACCTGCCGGTCGACTTCTGGGTGCCGCTGGAGGAACAGAACGCCGGCTGCTGCGTGCTGCTCACCGAGTCGGTGCTCAAGTCCGAGGAGGTCGACGCCCTCAACCGCCGGGTGGTGGCGATCCGGGCAGCGGTACCGGACAGCGAGGTCATCCTGGTCGTCGTCGGGCACCTGCCGGCGGAGTTCGCCGCCGATCTCGCCGAGACGTTCAGCGTGGAGCCGATCGTCTACGAGCCGCAGTCGTTTCCGGAGGATCTGTCGGGCAGCGTGAAGGCTTCCCTGCGCCGGCTCGAGCAGGCGCTCGGCGCGGACGCGCTGACCTCGGTGCGGACACGCGTCGAGCGCATCCAGCGCCAGCAGACGAACGCCCAACGCTCCATCGAGCGGTTGTCGTACCAGTTGGACGAGATCCGGGACGACCTGCGCCACGATCTGCGGCATCCGGTGCAACGGGAGCATCCCTCGAGGCGACCGGAGGTCGCGTCCACCCCGCTGCCCGGCCCGGTCGCCCGGCTCTTCGGCGACGCCATCCAAGCGCTCGACCAGCTCACCGGCTTCGACCGCCACCTACGCGAGGCGTTCGCCCCGACGGGTACCGAGATCCGGCAGACGGTCGAGAACGCCGCCCTGCTGCGCTCGGGCCTGCGCTCCCGGGACGTGCAGCGGGCGCTGGGCACCTCGATGGTGTTGCGACGGCTGATCGAGGCGTTCCGCCACGGCGTCGAACGGTGGTACGAGGGGCACCGTCGGGCTCCGCGTCCGGGGGACCCGGACCGGTTGGATCGGCTCTGCGAGACCTACGACGGCATCGTCGAGTATCTGCCGCTGTTTCAACTGGACGTGCTCGGTGACCTGGCCGTACCGGGTGACGGTGGCCCGACGGACCAGCCGGAGCGCTCGCGCAGTTGGACGGAGGCACGTTCGGTGTTCGACGGTCTGAGCGCTCGGGTGCGGCGGCTGCTGGTGAACGCCTGAGTCGCACCCTTCGCGCACCGCGAGCCCCGGCTCACGTGCCGGCCGACACGTCCAGCCGGGCCAACTGCCGGCCCACCGCCGACATGTCGAGATCCGCCTGGGTGACCCAGTCCTGGTCGAGCGCGACTCCGAACAGGTACTCCTCCGGCGCGAGCAGGTAGTAGAAGACCGCACCGATCTCCAGGTCGAGCACCAGACGTTCGGCCTCACCGGCCACGGTACGGCGCAGGTCCCGGCTGACCTGCAACGCCAGCAGGGACAGATCCCCGGCCAGACGTTCGTAGCGGGCCCGCCGACCGGCCACGGTGACACCGCGACTGAAGAAGGATTCCAGTTCCGGATGCCGCAGGATGTCGGCCGCGGCGGTCTGCTCCCCCGCCCGGTGGTGGCTGAGATAGTGCAGCCCGGCCGGCCGCAACGTGGTGCTGAGCAGTCCGCCGGACTCCGGAGAGCCGACCACGTACGCCATGAAGTCGGCGGCCGGCGCCGTGACCGGCACCTGGGCGTCACCGGCGGTCTGCCAGCCGCCCGGGTTCTGCGACGGCAGCCGTACCAGTTGACGCAGCGCGGTGGCGAGTTGGGCCGCCGCCCGGTCGATGCCGCTCGCCCGGGACGGGTCGGCGACCGCCTCGGTGCCGGCCGGCGGCAGGGACCCGAATCCCACCACATGTTCGCCGCCGGTCACCGTGTTGCAGAAGACAAGATCAGCCCGGGTCTGGACGGCCAGCCGAACCAGCCCGCCGCACTGCAGCTCCCACACCCGCCGGCTGAGGTCGGCCGCCCGGTAGACGAGTTGGGCACCCGCCCGTCGGTGCGCCTCGCGGCGCTGCGCGGGCTCGGCACCGTCGAGTGCGGCTGGCGTCGACGCATGATCCAGGATGTCCAGGGAGAAGTCGAGCACTCCCCCGGTGTAGTGCGCGATGTGGTAGATGCCGGTGTCGCCGAGAAGCAGTTCCCGGCACAGGTTGCGCTTCTTGCGGAACCCCGGCACATCCTGCTCGGCCGACTCCTCCACCAGCGCGTCGATCAGCTGCGGATCCGTCACCTGTCCACTCCTCAGCTTCTTGGCACGTCGATGTCGGTGTCGGTCAGCGCGATGTCGCCCGCGTCGGGGGCACCGTCGCGTAGCGCCCGGATCGCCGCGAGGTTGGCGACGGCGTCGACCGTGCACGGATGGCGCCGGCCCAGGTAGCGCAGGCAGGTGTGCTGCGTGTCCTCCTGGATCCGGACGGCGTCGGCGAAGTCGCCCCGGACCGCCAGGTGACCGGCCTGGGCGGTGGCGGCGGTGAGCGTCCACGGATGGGTGTCGCCGAGCCGGGCGCGGAGCGTACGCAGGCCCCGTTCGCCGTCCCGTACGGCCTGGTCGTACTCCCCGGCCCCGCGCTGGAACAACCCCAGGTTGACCGAGCAGACGGCGGTGAAAGGGTGACCGGCCTCCAACTGCCGCTCGTAGCCCCGCAGGCAGCGGATGGCGTGTTCGACGGCGATCCCGGCGTCGCCGGCCCGGTAGTAGTCCACGGCCATGCTGAGCAGGCTGGACCGGGTGATCGGATGGTCCTCGCCGAACCGGTCGCGGTAGCCCCGGAAGGTCTCGATGCTGCGCTTCTTCGCGGCGATGGCGAGCCCGAGCCGGCGTTCGGTGACCGCGAGACTCCGGTTGACGCGCAGCTCGTCGAGGTGGCTGGCGGACCGCAGCTCGTGCACCCGTTCCAGGGTCTCGCGCAGGGTGGCCAGCGACAGGTCGTACTCGCCGGCCTCCCGCTCAAGCGTCCCCACCAGGCACGACGCCCGCCAGGTGGCCGGTTCCTCCGGCCCGAACAGCGACATCCGCCGGCTGAACAAGTGACGGGCGAGCCGCAGTGCCTCCCGCGCGTCGCCGGTCAGCTGGAAGGAGGTGGCGAGATTGTTGATCGCCATCAGGGTGTTCGGGTGGTCGTCGCCGAGCACCTCCTGGTAGCCGAGGAGGGTCGCCTGGTCCTCCACCAGCGCGTCCTCGAATCGGCCGAGACCGCGCAGGTCACCACCGCGACCCCGGCCCGCGATGAGGGTCCGGAAGTGTCGTAGCCCGTGGCGGCGGCGTTGCTCGCTGAGCACCCGCTCGTCCAGGCGCAGCGCCTCCTGGTGCTTGCCCAGCATCCGGTGCAGGTTGGCGGTCTGGACGAACAGCCGCATGGTCAGCTGGTCGAACTCGCCGTCGGCCGTCCACCGGTCGCAGACCTGCTGAGCCAACCGCACCGCGGACTGCCAGGCGTCGCTGTCGCCGAAGAAGAACAGGTAGCGGACCTGCTTCACCACCCAGTGCCGCACGGGCGCCTCGTCGGCCGTCAGCGCACCGGAGGGCACCAGGTGGCGTTGCAACTCCTCGAAGAGCGGCAGGTAGCGGCGGTCGTCGGCCTCCGGGTCCGTCGGGGCGTAGCCGGCGAGCCCGAGCAGGACCTGGCGATGACGCTCGCGGCGCTGTGGCTCGGGCATCGCCTCGCGCAGCAGGACCTGGATGGCCCGGTGCATCCGCAGGGCGGCGCCCCGCCCCCAGTCGATGTCGAAGAGGGCGAACCGCGCGCCGACGGTCAGTACCAGGTCGACCTCCCCGGCGTCGAGCAGCAACTCCTCCGCGTCGAGGTCGGCGGCGGCGGCGAGTTGGGTCAACATCGGCACCGACCGCAGCAGCGGAAAGCCGATGCCCTCGGGCGAGAGGAACGAGCCGAGTTCGGCGACCCGGATGGCCAGCGACCCGAACTCGGTCTCCCGCAGGGTGGCCAGGGTGATGTCCAGCATCCGGGCCACGGTCGAGGTGCGGGAGCCGGGAATCCGCTCGGTCGGTTCCTCCTCGGTCGAGGGCCGCCGCAGCCCGTCCAGCAGCTCGGCGACGCACCGGCCCACGGCCTCCAGGTTTGGCGTACCCGCCCGTTCCAGGGCCCGGGTCCGCTCGCGGATCCACGCGGTGGCCAGCCGCAGCGCCAGCGGCAGGTGCTCCACCGCGGCCGCGATGGCACGGGCGTCCTCGGCGCTGATGCCGAGGGTCCGCCGCAGCATCGCGGTGCTCTCGTCGCCGGTGAAGGCCGCCACCTCCAGCGGCGCCGGCAGGTTCGAGGAGCCGTCGTCCCGCGAGGTGAACAGCACGTGCCCGACGCCCGGGCGGGGTAGCAGTCCGGCCAGCACCTCCGCGTCGTCGGCGTTGTCGTAGATCAACAGCCAGCGGGCGAAGGCACTGCGCGGAGCGGACAGGGCGGCCACCGCCGCCTCGGCCGCACCGACGCTGTCGGCCACGTTGATCTCCTGGGCCAGTTCGCCGAGCGCCGCCTGGACGGTCTCCCGGTCCTGCGCCGGGATCCACCAGACCACGTCGTAGTCGTAGGCGAAGCGGTGGGCGAACTCGCGGGCGATCTCGCTCTTGCCGACTCCGGCGCCGCCGGTCAGGGTCACCGGGCCACCGCCGTCGGTGAGCTGGTCGCGCAGCCGTTCGAGGTATTCGCCGCGGCCCACGAAGGACTCGTTACGCGGCGGCAGGTTCGTCCGCAACCGACGGTCCGCCTCGAACGGATAGCGCGGCGCGGTCCGCAGGTCGCCGGTGGGCTGCCCGGGTGCGATGAGGCCGAGCCGGCTGAGCAGCAGCGGCTGGGCCCGCGCCCCGTCGACCGCCCGGAGGTCGATGACCCGGTTCGGATCGAGCTGTTCGGGCGGGTCCCCGCGGGTCAGCACGCCGAACACCTCGACGTCGGTGGCCGACGCCGCGGCGCCGAGGGCCTGGATCACGCCGGGCGAGAGGATCGCCAGCACCGTGGCCTCCGGGTCGTGGGCCGGCGCCAGCCCCGACCGCACGACGTGCCGCTGGACCTGGGCGTTTGCCCGGCGCAACTGTCCGGCGATCCAGTCGGCGAACGGCCGGTCGACGGGCTCGTAGAGCACCTGGATCTCGTCGGCGCTGTCGGCCGGGTCGAGCAGCACCCCCCGGCGATAGCGCCGACGGATCCGCTCGGGCACGTCGGCCGCCCGGGCCACCACGCCCCCGCTGATCCAGGAAACCATCTGCTCGTAGGCCGCCAGGAGGGTGTTCTCGCTGCCCGGCGTGTCGGCCAGCACCGCCAGCACGTCGTCGTAGGTGTCGTACGCCGGCTCGGGCACCTCCACGATCTCCACCGTGGAGGCGTCGGACAGCCCGGTCATCGACTCGTCGAGCAGGTGGGCGAACGCCTTGCGGGCCGAGTCGCGGGCCGGTCCGTACCACGGTTGGCTGACATCGCGAAGCGTCGGCGCGGCGAGCACCCGGATGCCGCCGGTGGCCTCCCGCTGGAGTTGGGCGGCCAGGTCCGCCGCCTGCTGCATCGCCTGCCGACGGGGCGGTATCGACACCACCGCCACGTCGCTGAGCATGGCGGTGTAGGTGACGCCGGGCAGGGTGAGGTCGACCGGGGTGTCGATCAGCACGTAGTCGTAGCCGCCGTGTCGCAGCAGTTGCCGGGCGCGGACCGGATCGACCTCGGGTAGGGCGTTGGCGTCGAGGCTGATACCGATCATCTCGAACCCGAAACTCGACCCGGAGATCGCGTACCGGTAGAGCACGCCCTGTTCCGGCCCGGTGGGCCCGGTGGCCGGCGCGTTGCGCTGGTGCGTGTCCGAATGCGCACTGATCAGCGTGGCGAGTTCCGGGCCGAGCACCCCGGCAGCCGGCACCGCGTCCACCCGGAACGAACGCAGGTAGTCGTAGACCCTGGGTGTCTTGGTGCACCAGTCCACGGCGAGGACCCGCTTGCCGTTGGAGGCGAGGATCCAGGCGATGTTGGCGACCGCGCTGCTGCGTCCGGTGCCGCTGGTGGGCGAGACGAACGAGACGATGGTGCAGCTGCCGACCGTCTCCTCCCGGCCCGGCTGGCCGGCATGGCCACGGGCCGGTCGCTGCTGCGGGACGTCACCCGGGACGACCGGGGCGTCCTCGCGGTCAGTCGTCGCCATCGATGGCGCTCTCAAAACCGGCGTACTGGTCGCCAGCGGCGACGCTGCGGCGCTGCAACCGGCGCAGCGCGGCCAGGAGCACCTCGCTCGGCACGGCGTCCAGCGCGACCAGGTCCACCTCGGTCAGATCGATCAGGTCGGAGCGCAACGAATCCTCCCCGGTGTCCATCCCCCGATCACCGCCTGTCTGCCTCTCGCACAAGGATCGCGTCGCAGGTGCGGACGTCGACGTTGGCCAGATCCGCTGCGTACGCCCATGATAACGGTATGACGTGGTCGCCAGACGGCCGTACGCGGGCCGGGCCACCCTCCCTCCGCGACGGTCCAGCCGCGGACCGGCGACTCGGATCAGGTCAAACACGGCGAACAGAGCGTCATGCGTCGATGTATGCTGTGGACCCGTCGACCCCGGCCGACCGGCCGCAGCCAGGACGGTGAAGCGCCTGATGCCCGGATCCGACGACGGCCACCGGCCAGCCGGCGGCACCGCCACCCACCCCGCGCCGACCGTCGCCTTCCGCCAGTTCGTACTCAAGCTGCACAGCCGCTGCGACCTGGCCTGCGACCACTGCTACGTCTACACGATGACCGACCAGCGGTGGCGGGATCTGCCCCGGATCATGCCACCCGAGGTGCTCGACGCGACCGCCCGGCGCATCGGCGAACATGCCCGGGCGCACCGGCTCGACCGGGTGTCGGTGATCCTGCACGGCGGCGAGCCGCTGCTGGCCGGACCGGAACGCGTCGAGGCGGCCGTGTCGGTCATCCGACAGGGCGTGGCACCGGTGCCGGTACGGATCACCGTGCAGACGAACGCCACCCGGCTGGACCAGCGGTACCTCAGCCTGTTCGACCGGCTCGACGTGCGGCTCAGCATCAGCCTCGACGGCGACCGGGCCGCGCACGACCGACATCGGCGCGGGCCCGACGGACAGGGCAGCCACGCCCGCGTCGAGGCCGCGCTGCGTCGCCTCACCACGGGCTACCCGCACCTGTTCAACGGGCTGCTGTGCACGGTCGACCTCCGCAACGACCCGGTCGCCACCTACCTCAGCCTGCTCGAACACCGGCCGCCGACAATCGACTTCCTGCTACCACACGGCACCTGGCACACTCCCCCGCCCGGACGCCCGGCCGATCCTCGACGAACCCCGTACGCGCGCTGGCTGATCTCGGTGTTCGACAGGTGGTACCACGCGCCGGGCCCGCCGATCCGGATCCGCCTCTTCGACGAGATCATCCAACTGCTGCTCGGCGGCGCCTCCCACCTGGCCGGCGTCGGCCTGAGTCCGGTGGTCGTGGCGGTGGTGCAGACCGATGGTCAGATCGAGATGGACGACACGCTCGCCGCCGCCTACGCCGGAGCGGCGGGTACCGGGCTGCACGTGCGGCGGGATCCGTTCGACGTCGCCCTCGACCTGCCGGCGGTGCGGTCCCAGCAGAGCGGGGCGGCGGCGCTCTGCGCCACCTGCGGCAGGTGTGACCTGCGGCGGGTCTGCGGTGGCGGGCTGCGTACCCACCGCTGGCGGGCCGACAACGGCTTCGACAATCCCTCGGTCTACTGCCCCGACCTGTACGCCCTGATCGACCACATTCGTCAGACGGTCCGCCGGGACGTGGCGACGCTGCCCCGGGCGACCCGTTGATTCCGTCGGTACACCGGATGCCGAGGGCGGTCCTGGACGAACTCGCCGCCGGCCGGGGCGGTGTGGCGGCGGTGACGCGGCTGCGGGCCGCCCAGCACAGCAAGATCCTCCTCCTGGTCCGCGCCCTGCTGCTGCTGGTACGCCGGACGGCGCACCCGGATCGGGCGGTGGTCGAGACGGCGTACCGGGTGCTGGCCGAGGTGCCGACGCCGGACCGGCTGGCCGCGCTCTCCCATCCGCCCGTCGCCGCGTGGACGTTCGGCACCGTGTCGCTGCTGGAGGCGGGCAGCGGGTCGGCGGCGTACCCGGGGCTGCTGGCCGCCGTGGCGGTCACCGCCGCCGTCCGTGCCGGCACCGCTGTCGAACTCGACGTCCCGCTGGCACCCGACGCCAACGGCCGGCTGGACCTGCCGGGCCTCGGCACGTTGACCCTCCCGGTCACCGCGACCCGGGCCCGGGTCCACACCTGCGGCGGGCAGGTGTGGGTGAACGCCGCCGGAAAGCGGGTCGACATCGACTCCGGCCGGTCGTCGGACCGCCGGTGGCGGCCATTGTCCCGACTGGACGTCGCACATGGCGGGCTGCCGTTGTCGCTGCTGGTGGACACCCGGACCTGGCGGTACGTACCAGGCTTGGGCGGGGACCGCCGCTTCAGCGGTGCGTCGACCGGGGCCTGGCAGGCGCGCCTCGACAGTGCGTGGCGAATCCTCGTCGACCACCACCGGCCGGTGGCCGAGGAGGCTTCCGCTCTGCTCCGCGCGCTGGTGCCGATCGCCGCGCCCCGGACCAGCACCCGCAGCGGCACCTTCCACCACGCCTTCGGATCGGTGGCCATGTCGCTGCCACCGGATGCCAGGTCGACGGCCGTGGCGCTCGCGCACGAGATCCAGCACGCCAAACTGGCCGCGTTGACCGACATGTTCGCCACACTGGAACCGGGCCCCACCGAGCTGTTCTACGCACCGTGGCGAACCGACCCGAGGCCGTTGGACAGCCTGCTGCACGGGGCGTACGCCCACGTGGGGGTGGCGGGGTTCTGGCGTCGCCAGGCACGGGTGACGGACCCGGGTGCGGCGCGGCACCACGCGGAGGTCCAGTTCGCCCGGTGGAGCAGGGCCGCCGCCGGCACCGTCGCGGTGCTGGCCGCGCAGCGGCGACTCACCCCGGTGGGTCGACACCTGGTGGACGGCATGGCCGGCGTGCTCGGCCGGTGGTTGGCGGAGCCGGTGGCCGCGCGGGCGGCCGCCGAAGCCGACCGACTGCTGGTCGCACACCGCAACCGGTGGGACCGGTACCGGGCACCGACCGGCTGAACACCCGTCTCGCCGGCCTCAACTACGCTGGGTTCATGGGGGAGGACAACGAGCAGCCTACGCGTCGTGAGTGTTTCGTGATCGCCCCGATCGGTCCGGAGGACTCGGACATCCGCAGACGCAGCGACCAGATCCTCAAGCACGTGATCCGCCCGGTGGTGGAGGCGCGTGGCTTCGTCGCGATACGTGGCGACGAGATCGAACGCGCCGGCCTGATCACCTCCCAGGTGCTGGACCGCATCATCCGCAACGACCTGGTGATCGCCGACCTGACCGACCAGAACGCCAACGTCTTCTACGAGTTGGCGGTCCGGCACGCGCTGCGCAAACCGTTCGTCCAGTTGATGGCGAAGGACCAGCAACTGCCCTTCGACGTGCACGGCATGCGGACGATCCTGGTCGACCACACCGACCTGGACAGCGTGCACGCCGCCAAGGAGCAGCTCGGCCGGGCCATCGACGCCATCGGCAGCGAGGCGGACATCGTCACCCCGATGTCGGTCGCCCTCACCCTGCAGGAGTTGCGCGGCTCGTCCAGCCCGCACGAGGCCGGTCTGTCCCAGGTCATCGAGACGCTGCCGCAGATGATGGACATTCTCCAGGACCTGCAACGTCACCTCGGGGCCGGCGTGGTCGGGGTGACCGCGACCGAGGACGACGACCATCGCCGGCTGCGGACGATGGTCGAGTCGCTGGCCGCCCGGGGCGGGGTCACCGAGGACGAACTCGCCGGGCTGCTGGGTGGCGGCAGCAGCAAGTTCGAACGGTGGGTCGAGAACCTGATCCAGCGGGCCCGCAGCTCGAACAACCATCGGCCCACCTGAGCGGGACTCACCTTCCGCCGCATCGCTGGACGACGGAGCCCGCGTCTCCGGCACGTCGTTCAGCCCGGCAGAGGGTGGATCGGGGTGACCGTCGGAATGAAGGCGATCGCGTCGAAGCTGCCGGCCAGCGAGGGCAACTCGTAGTAGTGCTGCTCGTCGTGGTCCGCCCGGTAGAGACCGGAGATCAGTCGGGTACGCCACCCTCGTCCGGGGCGGTCCGCGAGGTCCGCGGGTACGGCGGCACGCAGGTCGACGATCCGCGCACCACCGCCCTGGAGCAGCGACGCGTCCAGTGACGATCCGACGGGGCGCGGAATGTCCCGACCGGGAATGCCGCCGTGGCCGAAGGTGACGTGGACGGCCGCGTAATCGCTGCCCAGGGCCGCCCTGAGGTGTGCGCCCATCATCGTGTCGCCGTGCGCCGCGACGTGGGCGCTGCCTTCCCAGAACACGACCCGGTCGCCGCTGGCCCGCTGATGATCGAGGAGTCGCTCGGCGGCCGCGCGCTCCTGCGCTGCCGCGTCGTACCCGGCACCGAGGGCGTGCGCGTGGAAGTCGACGATCGCGTCGATCAACGGCAGCGCTTCGTCGCGTTCCCGGCTGTCAGGCAGCTTGGCGACCAAATCGCGGGCGGTGCGGGCGAGGTCGACGAAGGGTACGCCGGGATGGGTGCCGTGCAGGCGCTGGACGTGCTCGCCGTTGTCGTGCGCGGTACGGATGACGTCGAAGACCTCGCCGATCCGTGTTGCGGTCGCCGGATCCGCCGGGGCGAGCAGCGCCACCACCCGGTCGTAGTCGGCGGGCAGCGCACGTCGCCCGTTGACGGCGATGACGCGTACCGGATCGTCCGGGTGACGTTGGTTGTGCCGGCGCAACCGGACGAGCGCGTCGCGCATCTCGACCGTCCGCCATGGACCCCACGCCTGTCTGAGCGCGGTGGCCAGGTCGACGTCCTCGCCCCGGACGTAGCTGTCGTAGAGGTCGCCGACCCGCTGGTTGTCGAGCAGCGCGACGACCCGGAAGCCGCGCCGGATCAACTCGTGGGTGGTCTCCTCGACCAGCCGGAAGGTCTCGGTGGCCTCCCGGGTACTCGTGCCGAGGCCGACGATGGTGGCCGTCCCGACGAGGGCGGCAAGCCGCTGGGCGGACGACGGGATCGGAGTTCGGAGATCACTCATGCACCCGACGATCGGGGTTCAACATATGGTGAAGTCAAGTCCCGCGACGTCGGGCACGTCAGCGTGCCGGATCGTTCCGCCCGATCTCGCACAGGCGGGTGCCCGACTCCATCGCCGCGAGCTGCGCCTTGAGATCGCGCAGCCGCTCCTCGACCTCGGTCACCAACCGATGGGCGACGCCCGCCCACTCGTCGGGCGTCGGATCGGCCGACAGGTCGGCGAAGAGCGCGGCGATCTCGCGGACACTCAGCCCGGCCCGCTGGGCGAGTTTGGCGACCTGGATCCGGCACGCGGCGGATCCGTCGAAGCGGCGCTGGTTGCCGGCGGTGCGTACCGCATTGATGACCCCGTGGTTCTCGTAGAACCGCACGGCCGACGGCGCGACACCGCTGTCGGCCGCGACCTCGCCGACGCTGAACGTCCGAGCGGTACCAGTGGCAACTGTCATGGCCGCAGAGTAGGCGGGGCGGGTACTTGACTTCAACATATGTTGAACCTGCACGGTCTCGGCATGACCACTTCGACCGAACACCACAACGGCCCGTCCCCCGCCGCCGGCCTACGGGTGGCCGTGATCTCGGGCAGTGTGCGCAAGGACCGGATGGGGCCGGCGATCGCCGGCTGGGTCACCCGCGCGCTGGACCGACCGATCGAGGTCGACCTGATCGACGTTGCCGAGGTCACGCTGCCCGACGACAGCCTGCTCCACCCCGGAGGTGGGCCGCAGAGCGAGGTCGCCGACCGGATAGCGGCCGCCGACGCGTACGTCTTCGTCACGCCGGAGTACAACCACAGCTACCCCGCCTCGCTGAAACGTCTGATCGACTGGCACTACGGCGAATGGCGGCTCAAGCCCGCGACCATCGTGGCCTACGGCGTGCAGGGTGGGCATGCGGCGGTCGAGCACCTGCGCGGCGTGCTCGCCGAACTCAGCGTGGTGACCACCCGCCGGACCCTGGGCCTACGGGCGCCGTGGACGTCGCTCGACGACCAGGGTCGCTACGCGCCGGACGCGGAGCTGTCCCGTGGCCTGACCGCGAGCCTGACCGAGCTGCGCTGGTGGGCGGAGGTGCTGGCCGACGCGCGTCGGGACCGCCCCCTGATGACCTGAACGCCGCGCCGGCAGCCGGCCCCGGCGGCGCGAACCGACTCAATGCTCACCGTCACTCCCGCCGTCGTCGACTGAGATGTCCAGCTCGGTGAGGAACGCCGTTGCCGCTGGGGTCAGCGTGGTCCGGTTCCAGATGAGATGTTCGATCCGGGCCGGGGCGTCCCGCACCGGAATGGTGACCACGCCCGGCAGGTGCGGCGTGAAGTTCGACGGAAGCAGGGCGATGCCGAGCTGCCGGCGGACGAGCCGGGTCATCATCGAGTCGACGGTGCTCACCTCGAAGGCGACCTCGCGGTGCACTCCGGCGGCGGCGAACGCCTGGTCGGACTGGGCCCGCCCCGCCGTTCCCGGCGGCAGGTCCACGAACGTCTCGGTGGCCAGGCGGGCGAGGTCGACCTCGGTCCAACCGGCGAGCGGATGGTCCGGGGCGACCACGGCCACCAACCGGTCGTACGCCAACCGCCGCACGGTGACCCCTTCGGGCCTGGCGCTCACCGGTAGTCCGAGAAAGCCGATGTCGACCGTGCCCTCCTTGGCCTGGTCGACGAGCTGCTCGCTGCCACCGACCCGCAGCCGGATGCGGACCTGCGGATACCGCCGGTGGAAGGCGTCCAACGCGGCCGGGATGTCGACCGCCGCGACCGTCGGGATCATGCCGACGGTCAGCTGGCCCCTGATCTCGCCGACCGCCGAGGCGACCTCGGCGGCGGCCCGCTCGGCGGCGGCCAGGCACTGACGGGCCGCCGG
This sequence comes from Micromonospora palythoicola, assembly GCF_036689795.1. Classification (NCBI taxonomy): domain Bacteria; kingdom Bacillati; phylum Actinomycetota; class Actinomycetes; order Micromonosporales; family Micromonosporaceae; genus Micromonospora; species Micromonospora palythoicola. The sequence goes on from NZ_JBAGKI010000039.1 coordinate 48,984, forward strand.
CAGGAACGCCTCGCCGGCCGGGGTCGTCCGCACCCGGCGGCTGGTCCGGTCGAACAGACGGGCGCCGAGTTCCCGTTCGAGGCGGGCGATCTGGTGACTGAGGGCGGACTGGACGACCAGACAACGCTCGGCGGCACGGGTGAAGTTGCGCGTCTCGGCGACGGCCACTACGTACCGCAGCTGGTGAAGCTCCATCCATCAATCGTGAATCGTGATGGTTGGGTTGACAAGGATGTGTTGGACTCATGACTACGTGTCGTCGATCCTGATTCGCGTGACGAACCTGTTGCCACCTCCGACCGCGGGCCACATTGCCGCCACCGCCACGACCGCCCTCGCACCTGCGGTATGGGGCACGACGTACGTGGTCACCACCGAGTTGCTGCCGGCCGGCCATCCGCTCTTCGCCGGGCTGATCCGGGCACTGCCGGCGGGCCTGGCCGCACTCGCGATCGGCCGGGTGCTGCCGCACGGCAGGTGGTGGCTCAAGGCGGCGGTGCTGGGCGTGCTCAACATCGGCGTGTTCCTGCCGCTGCTGTTCGTCGCCGCCGAACGGTTGCCCGGCGGAGTGGCCGCCACGCTGGGCGCGGTGCAGCCACTGGCCGTGGCGATCCTGGCCGTGACCGTGCTGCACCAGCGCCCGTCGGCTTGGACCTTCGCCTGGGGAATCGTCGGCGTCGCGGGAGTCGGACTGCTGGTCATCGGCCCCGAGGCGGACGTCGACGTGGTCGGGCTACTGGCCGGTCTCGGCGGCGCCGGGGCGATGGCCGTCGGGGTGACGCTCACGAAGCGATGGGGGCGCCCCGAGGGCGTGGGCCCCACGGCGTACGCCGGCTGGCAACTCACGGCCGGCGGCCTGTTCCTGCTGCCGGTGACGCTGCTGTTCGAGGGGGCACCGCCCGCGGTCGACGGCAGCGCCGCGCTCGGGTACCTCTGGCTCGGCCTGCCCGGCGGCCTGCTCGCCTACGTCCTGTGGTTCCGGGGCATCGCCACGCTGCCGGTCACCTCCGTCGCGCTGCTCACCCTGCTCTCGCCGGTGGTGGCGGCCCTGCTGGGTGCGGTGCTGCTCGACGAATCACTCACCCCGGTCCAGTCGGCCGGTTTCGTGTGCTGCCTCGCCGCGATCGTCGCGGGCCAGGTCAGCCCGACGCGCGCCGCGGCCACCACCGTGCCGACCAGGGTCAGCCGGTGACCAGCGGGTCGTGCACCCGGCCGATGAACAGCGGTACGCCGGTGACCCGGTCGTGGATGACGTACAGGAACGGCCGGTTCACGAAGAACTGCGGCCCCTGCGGGATCGACGGTGGCCGGATGATGACCGCCGACGCGGCAGCCGCCTCGACACCCTTCTCGTCCACCCCGATGAACGTCTCGTGCACCACGTCGTCGATGCACAGCGCCGGGTCGGTGGTGCTCATGCCGGTGAAGTCGGCGTACGGCGTGAAGGCCGTGGGCATGCCGAGGCCACTCAGGGCGGCGCCCAGCTGGGCGGGCAGACGGAACGTCCACCGGGGCATCCGCAGTTGAATGTCGGTGAACTGGAAGCCGGCGAACAACGCGCTCAGCCACGCCGCGTCGAGGTTCGCCTCGACCGCGGCGAGGTTGTCCCGGGTCGGCATGACGACGGCCATGGCCAGCCCGTCGCCCGCGAGCGGCACGTCGACCGCCCGCCAACCGTCGCCCAGCAGGTGCCCCATCCGGTCGAACGGGCCGCGCATCATCGGCACCTGGACGACCGTGCCGTCATCCCGGGTGAACGGCTCCGCCACAGTGGCCGATGCCCGGAAGGGGTAGTACCAGGCCGCCTTGAGGTAGGCCGTGTTGGTGAGCACCAGGCTGGTGTCGGGGCGCACCGAGTCCGGGGCCAACAGCTCCGGGATCTTCGCGTTGGTCCGATCGGACACCCAGGTGTTGATCTCCTGGCGGGCCGCCTCCGGCGCGCCACGGAAGTCGACCGGGTGCGGGAGCGCGCCGTAGTAGCCCGCCAGGGTGTCCTGGAACCCCGACCGCAGGCCCAGATCGAGGCGGGTCCACACGGCGTTGGCCGTGGTCACCCGGGGCTGCCGCACACCGTCGCCGTCCTGGAACCGCGTGGCGAGCGACTGGTCGACGGTGTTCAGACCGCTGTCGAGCGCACCGGGTCGCGGATGCGGGGCGTGCAGCACGGCGTCCATCTCGTCCGCCGTGGTCGAGCCGGCACCGGCCCGGGCCATCGCCAGCGCCATTTGAACCGAGTACGGCGCGCACACCACGTTGCCGCCGGTGTGGCTCGACGCGACCGTGCGGTAGAGGTCGGCGGTGAAGCCGCGTACCGCCGACGCGGCGGCCTGCACCGTGGCCGGGTCGGGTGGTACGCGTTGTGGACTTGTCGACGGGGACGACCCGTTGAGCCGGGCGTGACCTGGGGTGGCGGTGAGGGCGACGGCGGCGAGCGGCACCGCCCCAAGAATCGATCGACGCGAGACCATGTCCTGACGGTAATGCAGCGTTACCGGGACGTGACGGTGCAGAGTCCGGATTGCATCGAAGTTAACCAATGTTCGTTACTCGCGTACGGCCTCGAAGCGCCCTTGATGGTGTGGGAGAAGATTCTGCGGGGACGCCGGTGCGGCTGCCTCGACGAACCCCGACATCTGGTAACGCTCACCTGGGCACGTATACCGACCACACACTTGGAGGATCGATGCCGGAAATCGAGACGGTCACCTTGTGCAGCAGCGCCAAGTTCTACGACACAGCCCAACGTGCCGAGACGGCGTTCCGCCGCCTGGGCATGACCGTCCACACGCCGAGCAGCCAGCGGAGTTCGCCCTCCGGGCACTGGTCGACGCAGTGATCCCGATCGAGGATCTCGGGCCAGGGGTGCGATCGGCTGCCACGGCCGAAGTGGCGGGCAGGTCGCGGTGATCGTCGCGCGCCCAGCCCCTCGATCCGCCGTCCGCCGACGTTGACCCGTCATCCATCCGGCCGCAGCGCGGCGAGACCCGGGCCAGCACCGGCCGGAACGTATTAGCATCCTGATCGTCCGTGGCCGATCTCGGCACCTTGAGCCACGCCCATTCGCCGTCGTGCCACTCAACTGAGGTAGTTGGAGCGAACGAAATGGGTTACCCAACGTCTGAATCGTCGTCGCCACTCTGCTCGTAGTGGGTTTCCACCTCGCGGGTGGGCCTCACCAGAGCAGCCAGGAACTCGCGGGTCTCCGGGTCGACCGAGTGGATGATCGTCCCGCGCATGCCGCGGGTCAGCAGCACCTTGTAGGTGTTGCGGACTAGCCGGTCGGCTTCGTCGTCGCTCACCGCTTTGCGGCTCCGCAATGCCGGGTCCTTCGACTCGCCCCGCCGAATCACCAGTC